>DASROG010000152.1:0-2021 GCA_035646995.1 Myxococcaceae bacterium | reverse complement strand
ATCCAGGGCGGGTTCCCCGCGGCGCGGAAGTTCCTCAAGGCGGTGAAGATCTTCGCCTGCGCCGAGTCGCTCGGAGGCGTGGAGAGCCTCATCGAGCACCCGGCGATCAAGACCCACGCCTCGGTGCCGCCCGAGACCCGGGCCGCGCTCGGCATCTCCGACGGGTTCATCCGCCTCTCGGTGGGCATCGAGGACGTCCAGGACCTCGTCGACGACCTCACCCAGGCGCTCGCTCAGGCCTGATTCCGAGCGCTTGTCCTGGGCTTCATCTGAAGGCGCAGATCATGCGCGGCGGCTCCGCGCACGATCGAGCGCCGCGGCCCGGGGTGGCTTGCGTCGCGCTCCGAGCTGGACTAGCTCTCCCCTCGTGGTCGTCCTTCACCATCACCATGCGCACCATCCGCACGGGCCCGTCGGGCCGGTGAACGCGCATGGCGGTGTGTCTCGCTGAGCTGACCCGCCCCCGCTGACACCGAGATCTTCCCGACCGGGCCCTCCAGGGCGCCGCATCCTCGCGGCGTGCCTCGAGGGCCCTTCTTCGTTTTCGAGCCGAGAGAGAGGTCCTTCATGTTGCGCATCGCACTCCCCAACAAAGGCAGGCTGGCCGAGGACGTCCGGGGCGTCTTCTCCGACGCCGGCCTGGACATCCGCTCCAGCGGTGACCGCGCCCTCACCGCGTCCCTCGGAGGCGAGTTCGAGGCCATCTTCGTCCGCAGCCAGGACATCCCGGAGCTGGTGTCCGACGGCGTGGCTGACGCGGGCGTCACCGGCTGGGACCTGGTCTGCGAGACCGGGCGGCCGGTGGACGTCCGGCTGGACCTCGAGTTCGGCCGCTGCCGGCTGGTGCTCGCCGCGCGGGAGGACTCCGGCATCGAGCGGCCGGAGCAGCTTCCCCCGGGGTGCCGGGCGGCGACGGTGTTCCCCCGGCTCGCCCGGTCCTTCTTCGCCGAGAAGGGGCTGGTGGTGGAGGTGGTGCCGGTCTCTGGCGCGGCCGAGGTCGCACCCCACCTGGGCATCGCCGACGTGGTCGTGGACCTGACCAGCACCGGGAGCACCCTCCGGACCAACGGCCTCCGGGAGATCTGCACCCTGCTCGAGTCGACTGCCCGGCTCATCGCCCGGCCCGGCCTCGCGCCCGACCGCGCGCGGGCGCTGGGCGAGCTCCAGGACGCGCTCGGCTCGGTGCTCCGGGCTCGCGGCAAGCGCTACCTCATGGCCAACGTCCCGCGAGCCAGGCTCGAGGCGGTGCGCGAGGTGCTCCCCGGGCTGAGCGGGCCCACGGTCATCGAGCTGTACGGCGCAGGGCCGCTCGTCGCGGTGCACGCGGTGGTCTCCGAGTCCTCGCTCTACCGGACGGTGGCCGCGCTCAAGGCACTGGGCGGTGAGGGCATCCTGGTCACCCGCATCGAGAGGCTGTTGCCGTGAGCGCGCCGGTTCGCTGGACTGGTCCCCTCTCCGCGCTCGGCCCGGACGCGCTGCAGGCCCTCCTCGCCCGAGGGAAGGCCGACCCGGGCGAGCGGGACCTCCGTGCGCAGGTGGCCTCGCTCATCGCGGAGGTCCGGTCCCGCGGAGACGCGGCGCTGCGCGACCTGGCTCGCCGATTCGACCGGGTCACCCTGGAGTCACTGGAGGTGCCGCGCGAGGCGGTCCGGGCGGCGCTGGATCGGCAAGCTCCGACGCTCCGCCGCGCGATGGAGCGCTCGGCCCGGAACGTCGCCCGGGTCCACGGCGCATTCCGCCCGCAGTCGAGCCGGGTGGAGGTGGAGCCGGGGATCGTCGTCGAGCGCCGGCACCGCACCCATCAGGACGCTGCTCGGGTACGCGGCCCGGCCGCCCGGCGCGCGTCGCCGGGGTCCGCGAGGTCGTGCTCTGCTCCCCGCCGGGGCCGGGTGGCCTGCCGTCGGACCCGGTGCTCGCCGCCGCCGCCGTGGCCGAGGTGGACCGGGTGTTCGCCCTCGGGGGCGCCGGAGCCATCGCCGCCCTGGCCTACGGGACCGAGTCCGTCCCGGTGGTGGACCGCA
>DASROG010000151.1:0-8718 GCA_035646995.1 Myxococcaceae bacterium | reverse complement strand
CGGATCCACTCCGACCTGTGGTGGCCGGGAGACCGGGGCCTCGCGATCCGGGAGGCGGCGCGCTGGGCCCGCGAGACCGGGACGACGGTGGCCCGGCGGATCCGGCCGCGCCTGAAGCGGTCGCTCTACGCGGGCGCGCGGGCGGCGGGGCTGTTCCGGCTGTCGCGCCTCCTCACCCGGGATGCGCTGCGCATCGTGTGCTGGCACGGCACATCTCTCGCCGGCGAGCACCGCGTCTTCCCCAGCCTGTTCCTCTCCCCCGACGACCTCGAGCGCCGGCTGCTCGCGCTCCACCGGCACCCGGTTCTTCCGCTCGAGGAGGCGGTGCGGCGGCTGCGTGCGGGGACGCTCCCACCTGCGGCGGTCGTCCTCACCATCGACGACGGCTTCTTCGGCACGCTCCAGCACGCCTGGCCGGCACTGCAGCGGCACGGCTTCCCGGCGACGCTCTACGCGACGACCTACCACGTCGAGCGCGGCACGCCGGTGTTCCGGCTCCTGGTCCGGTGGGCGTTCCACCAGAGCCGGGAGCCGGTGCTCGACCTCTCCCGGCTGGGGGTGGGAATGGTGGGCACGGTCCGGATGGCGGCCGGTCCGCAGCGCGCCGAGGCGATGTGGCGGCTCATCCGGCACGCCGAGGAGACGATGCCGGAGGCCGAGCGCCAGGGTCTGGCCGATCGGATCGCCAGGGCGCTGGGGGTGGACCTCCGTCCGGTCCGGGACGGGCGCTGGCTCTCGCTCGCCTCCGCCGAGGAGCTCCGGGCCGCCGCACGCGATGGCCTGGATGTGCAGCTCCACACCCACCGGCACCGCTTCCCGCTGTCCCGGAAGCTGGCTCTCCGCGAGCTGCGGGACAACCGCGAGATGCTCGCGCCGGTGACCGGACGGCCGCTCCGCCACTTCTGCTACCCCAGCGGGTACTTCCGCCCGGCGCACCTGCCCTGGCTGGAGGAGGCCCAGGTGGAGAGCGCGACCACCTGCGATCCGGGCCTGAACCGGCGCGGCGACTCGCTGCTCACCCTCCGCCGCTTCCTGGACAGCGCCGAGACCTCGCAGATCGAGTTCGAGGCCGAGCTGGCCGGGTTCTCCGAGCTGCTCCGTCGGGGCTGGGCGCTGCTGCAGCGGATGCGGGGACAGGCGGTGCGCCCCGAGGTGCCGGTTCCGCCCGGCTCGGAGGCCGTCGCTCCGGTCGAGGCATCCGGTCCGACGGTCCGGGGCGCCGTGGCCTGACGCCGAGGTCCGCCGGCCTGCTCAGCCCCCCGCACCAGGAGGACGCCTATGGAACTCCCCGCACCAGGGGAGGCCCGAGGAGCGGCGCGTGGGCGCCGCGCGTCCGGACTCACGCGCGCAGGGGCGCGCCAGCGACAGGCTCAGCCCGGTGCGACGACGCCCGGGGCCATCGCCGACTGGTGCTCCGTGCGGATCCGCGCGAGGAGCAGTGTGGAGAGCGTGCCCACCGCCAGGCACGAGATCCACAGCGTCCGGGCCCCGGCCGCCTCGAGGACGTTGAGCCCCGCCCATGGGCCGATGGTGAACCCGATGCCGAAGGTCATCGAGTAGAAGCCCATGTACTCGCCGCGCCGCCCCGGCGGTGCGAGCTCGGAGACGTAGGTCGCCGTCGAGGGGAAGAGGATCATCTCGCCGAAGGTCCAGATGACCACCGTGAGCACGATGCCCCAGTAGCTGGTCAGGAAGGCCAGTGCCCCGAATCCGACGGTGCACAGCGCCGAGCCCACCGAGAGCGCACGCGCCGGGCTCCAGTGTGCGGTCATGCCGTTCAGCCGGACCTCGAGGAAGACGATCAGCACGGTGTTGATGGTGAAGATCAGCCCGAAGTTCTGGGTGGGCATGCCGAGCTGCTCGACCATCCACACCGGCATCGCTCCCTCGTGCTGGAAGAACACCAGGAGGACGGGGAGGAGGCAGACGATGACGTAGCGCAGCCGCCGGTCGCCGATCGCCCCGAGCGAGGGCGTGCCCGCGGCGTGCGCCTCGACCGAACGCACCCGGAGCGGGAAGAGGAGGAGCACCAGAGCCGCGGCGATCGACGTCGCCCCGTCGACCCAGAACAGCATCTGGAACGAGTGCGCGGCGAGGAAGCCGCCCAGGGCCGGCCCCACGCTCATCCCCAGGTTGATGGCCAGCCGGTTGAGCGCGAAGGCCTGCCGGCGGAGCTCGGGCGGGGCCAGGTCGCTCACCAGCGCGAGGGTGGCCGGGCGCATCGCCTCGGAGACCGCCGAGAGCACCACCATGCCCACCAGCACCTGGGGCATCGTCTTGAGGAGGGGCAGCGCCCAGAACCCCAGGCCGCCGAGGAACAGCGACACGGTGAGAATGCGCTGGCTGCCCACGCGGTCGGCCAGCCGCCCGGCGAAGGGAGAGATCAGCAGCGAGACGACTCCATAGACCGCCAGCGCCACCCCGGCCTGGCCCGCGGAGAAGCCCAGGTTCCGGGTGAAGTGGAGCGCCAGGAAGGGGATGACCATCGTCCCCGCCCGGTTCACCAGGGTGGCCAGGCCAAGGAGCCAGCTGTCGCGGGTCAGGCCGGCCAGATCCGACCAGGGATTGAGCGCACGCCAGGTCATGATGGAGGAAGCCCCGGAGACCGGGGGTAACGTCCCCCCGCCGCGATGTCGAGCACCGCTCGCTGTGTTCCCCGACGAGGGCCCCGCGTGTTTCGCCGCCACGGGTGGCTCACCGTGCTGCTGCTCGCTGGAGCCGCGGCTTGCCACGGGCCTGCTGCGCCGCAGTCCCCGCCAGCGCGGCCGCCCGCCCCGCTCGGCCCGGCCCAGGTGCGGGCCGCCTTCCCCGACGGGGTGGGCGACCCGGCCGGATGGGCCAGGGACCTCCTGGCCGCCTTCTCCGACTCGACCCTGGTCCCGGACGCGACCCGGGTCTGCGGGGTGGTGGCGGTGCTGCAGCAGGAGTCGGGCTTCCAGGCCGATCCACCCGTGCCGAACCTCGGCGCCCTGGTGCGAGCCCGGCTGAAGGAGGAATCCGAGCGGTTCGGCCCGCTCGGTCCGCCGGCCATGGCGCGGCTCCTCAAGGACCACGCCCCGGGCGACCGGCGGACCTTCGAGGAGCGGATCCGGCGCCTGCGGACCGAGCGAGAGCTGGACCTCCTGTTCCGGGACATGCTCGAGGCCGAGCGCCGCGAGCACCCGGCGATGGTCGCCACCGCGAATCTCCTGGACACGCTCTTCCGCGGCCGCCGGCTGGAGGACCTGAACCCGGTCACCACCGCGGGGTCGATGCAGGTCAGCGTCCGCTGGGCCCTCGACTACGCGCGGAGCCGCGGCTGGCCGGACGACGAGGAGCAGGTCCGGGACGCGCTGTACACCCGGGGCGGAGGCCTGCGCTTCGGGGTTCCCCGTCTCTGGGGTTACCCGCTGACCGAGACCGACGTCCTGTACCGGTTCGCCGACTACAACGCCGGCCAGTACGCCTCGCGCAACGCGGCAGTACAGCGGGCACTGGCCCAGCTCACCGGTACCCGGCTCGCCGCCGACGGGGACCTTCTGGTCTATGCAGCCGACGGACGGCCCACCGGCGAGGACAGCGAGACCCTGCGGGCCTTCCACCTGTTCCGCGAGCGCTTCGTGCCGACCTTCCCCGAGACGCGCCTCCGGGGAGATCTGGAGAAGGCGAAGGAGCAGTCCTTCGAGGAGACCCCCAGCTACCTCGCTCTGCGGCGGGTCTACCGGGAGCAGATCGGCACCCCGATGCCCGCGGCGACGGTCCCCGAGCTGGAGCTGAAGAGCCCCAAGCTCCGGCGGGGCTACAGCACCGCCGCCTACGCCCGGAACGTGCTCCGGCACCACCGGGAATGTCTCCAGCGGCTGCGCGGTGACTGAAGGGGCGCCGACACCGGCCGGCACGGGGAGTTCACCGACCCGTGCACGAGACGTCGAGGCGCTCCAGTACGACGCGATCCGGAAAGAGGCCCGAGGGCGCATGGCCGTCGCGATGGAAGACTGGTCCAGGCCTGCCTTCGAGCCCGGTGGCGGCGACGCGACGCTGTTCTACCTGGCGTTCGGCGCGCTCGGTCCGGACCGGCTTCCACCCACTCCCGCCGGCCTGTCGCTCACCGTCCACCCGCAGGGCGATGCGCTGTGGGTCGAGCCGCTGGTCGGGGCCAGCGCCGAGGAGCCCGGGGGGCAGCCGCAGCTCGCGGCCGGGGTGCGAGCAGCGCCCGACTTCGCGGTCCTCCGCGGCCGACGGGCGGACCCGCCGGACCTGGCTCACCTGCGGGACGCCGAGGCGGTGCTCGCGGCGCTGCTCGACGCCGGAGCGGCGGCCGTGCTCGACGTGGAGGCACGGCGCTGGTGGAGCCCCGACGGCTTCCGTCGCGAGGTCCTCACCGGGCTGCGCCCTGCGGTGCGGGCCCATGTCTCGGTGCGCGTCCGGGAGGGGCGGGTCGAGACCCGCGGGCTGCGGAAGTTCGGCCGGCCGGACCTGCGGCTGCACCGGGTCCCCCCCGCGGACCTGCCCGAGGCCCTCCGGTTGTGCTGGCGCGTGGTCGAGCGGCTCGCGCGCGGTGCCCGCCCGGGCCCGGATCTCTCGGCCGGCCGGCTCCGCCTGCGTCCGTCCGCCGAGCCCGGCCTACCGGCGCTGGAGGCGGAGTGGCCGTGCGTGCCGGTCAGCTGACCGGGGTCAGCTGACCCCCTGCCACGTCGAAGGTCGCGGTGGTCACCTTCGCCTCCAGCGCGTCGGCCGGCTGCCTGGAATAGTCCACGGTGATCTCGGTCGCCGGGATGAGGGTGAAGGTCGCGCGCGCCTTGGTCCCGTCCACGGCCAGGGCGAGGAAACCGTGCGACGAGGTGTCGACCAGCTTGAGCGCCCCGCCGGTGCTGGCCTGGAAGAGCTGCGGCAAGCCGTTGACCAGCGCCTCGTAGACCGCGCCCCCGGGCTGGAAGGCGGGGTCGGAGCTGAAGGTGGTGACCGCCGCCCCGACCTCCTCCCCCACCGTCTGGGAGCTGATCGCCGGCGCGGTGAGCAGCGCGATCTTCGGCGAGCTCGCCTTCTCGTTCCCGGCGAAGGTGCCGTGGATGTCCCCCGACAGTCCAATGAGGTTCTGGACTGCGGACAGCCGCCCCAGGAGCTCGGCCCGCTTGTTGGGGAAACCGTCCCACTGGTCCACGTCGAAGTAGAAGGCGCGCGCGAACTGTGCGGGGACCCCGGGGACGCCGGTGAGGTTGAGCTGCATCGAGACCAGCGACACGCTGCTCACCAGCACCTTGTGGGTGCGGGTGGACCGGGTGAGGGTGTCCACGATGAATTTCTCCTGCTCGGCGCCGAAGGCGTTCTCGCTGGCCCGGGCCGTCCTCGCGTAGAGCAGGGCGGTGTAGAGGTCGTAGCTCGACTTCACCACGATGTAGCGCGAGCCGTACTGGCTGAAGAACGACTGCTTGCCGATCAGCGCGTAGAACAGCCCACGGTCGAGCCCGTCCGCGGGGATGGGTCGCTGGTTGGCCGCGGCGAGCATCTGGTTCGCCACCAGCACCGCCAGTTTCCCGCGGATGACCCGCGTGGCCCAGGCATGGGCATCGGCCAGCGACAAACCTTCCTGCTGTGCCCCGGCGGTGGCCACCCCCACCAGCGTCGACCTGAGGCCTGCGTTCTCCGGCTGGTCCACGTCGATGTACTCGGCCAGCCCGGGCGGGAAGTTCGCGTCGAACGCGGCCTGGCCCAGGAGACCGACGAGGGTGGCCTGGTCCGCGACCACCGTCCCGGGGAAGGCGTCCTCCGGAACGGGGTGGTCCGGGCGGTAGCTGCGGTAGTCGGTCATCACCAGCTCGAGGTGCTGACCAAACACAAAGCTCCGCCAGAGCTTCTGGTTCGGGTAGAGCTGAGGGCGCTCGGTGGTGACCACGTCGACGCTGGGATCGCTGCCCGGCGCTCCCTCGTCGATCGGCATGTACTCGAAGAAGGCCTGCTCGGCGTTGCGGCGGCGCTCGTCGTCCTTCTCGTTCTTCCGGCCGTTGAAGTAGGTGGCCGTCGAGCCCCAGCAGTCGTCCGAGTACTCGTGGTCGTCCCAGGTGGCGATCATCGGCCAGCGGGCATGGACCTGCTGGAGCAGCGGATCGCTCCGGTACGTGCGGTAGAGGTCGCGGTAGTTGCCCACGCTCCTCGCCGCCAGGTTTCCACCCCCGAGGTCGATGGCCTCCGACGGCTTGCCGAAGACGATGGCCCGGCTGCCCGCCGGCACTCCGTCCGCGGCGGTGGTCTCGTAGATGTAGTCCCCGATGGCGAGGAAGAAGTCGAGCTCGTGGGGCGCGATGGTGAGCAGCTGCTGGTAGCTGTTCCAGTAGCGGCCCACGTAGTCCTGGCAGTTGGCGACCGCGAAGCGGATAGGCACGTCGGCGGAGGCCTCGGGCGCGGTGCGGGTCCGGCCGGCGGTGGAGCGGTACCGCGTCCTCCCCTGCACCAGGCTGAACCGGTAGTAGTAGGTGTTGCCCGGCGAGAGCCGCTTCACCCGCACCTTGATGCAGCTGTCGTGAGCGACGGTGGCGGTGAGGCCATCCTTCTCCACCACCAGCTGGGTGAACTCGGGGTCCACCGCGACCTCGAGCCGCAGCGGCATGTCCACCGGGACGCTGCCCACGTTCACCACCCGGGTCCAGAGGATGACCGTGTCCTGCTTGGGGTCTCCCGAGGCCACGCCGTGCGGAAAGCGGGCGAGTCCGTCGGCGTCGCTCCCGGTGTCCTCCTCCCCTCCGTCTCCGCAGGCCGGGAACGTCGAGGCGGCGGCCATCACAGCGATGGACTTGAGAATCGTCCTGCGGTCGAAACGGTCCAAGGCTCCCTCCGGTGACGAGGCCAGCATCGTCGCTCCCCTCGACTCGGCTGTCAGCCGTGAAGGGGAGCTGCACCGGGGTGGCACTGGGATGTAGAGTCGAATCCCTCCATGTCCAGTGAGAGCGCCCCCCAGGCGTTCCGACCGGTGCCGCGCACCGGCGTCATCTTCGTCACCACCGAGGCCCAGAAGCGAGGCTTCGATCCCGCTAGTCCGGACTGGTGCAACCTCGGTCAGGGTCAGCCCGAGACCGGTGACCTGCCGGGCGCACCGCCGCGCGTCCAGGCGGTGGCGGTGGACCCGGCGGACCAGGAGTACGCGCCCGTGGCCGGGCTGTGGGAGCTCCGGGAGGCCGTGGCCGCGCACTACAACCGCACCTACCGGCGGGGACTCCCCTCGCAGTACTCGGCGGAGAACGTCAGCGTGTCCGGGGGCGGGCGCACCTCGCTCACCCGGGCCGCGGCGAGCCTCGGGCTCATCAACCTCGGGCACTTCCTTCCCGATTACACCGCCTACGAGGAGCTGCTCGACGTCTTCAAGGCCTTCACCGCCATCCCCATCCTGCTCGATCCGGAGCGGGGCTACGCCTTCGGGCCGGACGCGCTGAGGAAGGAGATCCTCGGGCTGGGTCTCTCGGCGGTGCTGCTCTCCAACCCCTCGAACCCGACCGGGAAGGTGGTTCAGGGCGCGGAGATGGCGGCCTGGGTGGAGCTGGCCCGCGGCCTCGACTGCGCGCTGCTCATCGACGAGTTCTACTCGCACTACGTCTGGACCAGCGACCCCCGGTCTCCGTTCCCGGTCAGCGCCGCCGCGCACGTGCGGGACGTGAACAAGGACCCGGTCATCCTCTTCGACGGGCTCACCAAGAACTGGCGCTACCCGGGCTGGCGGGTGACCTGGACCCTCGGGCCCCGTCCAGTCATCGACGCGCTGAGCAGCGCCGGCTCGTTCCTCGACGGCGGAGGGAGCAAGCCGCTGCAGCGCGCGGCGCTGCCGCTCTTCGAGCCCGGGCTGGTGCAGCGCGAGTTGCAGGCCATCCACGACGCCTTCCGTCCCAAGCGCGTGCGTATGCTCGACGGGCTCCAGGCGCTGGGCATCCGCGTGGACCGCGCGCCGGAGGGGACCTTCTACGTCTGGGGGGACCTGGCCGGGCTCCCGCCGCCGCTGAACGACGGGATGGGGCTGTTTCGCGCGGCGCTGGAGCAGCGGGTCATCACCGTCCCCGGCGAGTTCTTCGACATCAATCCCGGGAAGCGCCGGCGCGGGCGGGTCTCCCGGTTCCGCGGCCACGCGCGCTTCTCGTTCGGCCCGTCGATGGACGTGGTGGAGCGGGCGCTGGAGCGGCTGGGAAGCGTGGTGCGGGCGCGGGCTGCCTGAACCGCGGTGACCGGCGGCGTTGACAGCGGCTTCCCGAGGGTGGGATGCCACGGCACATGCGCGAGAACGAGCTGCCGGTGACGGTGTCGGTCACGCGTGCCGACGGGACCGTCGAGCAGGTGCAGATCGGAACGGCCGTGCGCCGTGGAGATGGCTTCAGTGTGCGGCTGGCCGAGCTCACCATCGGAGGCGATGGCGGCGCTCGCACCGCAGGGGCCCGCCGTCCGCAGTCCAGCGCTCCGGGCGAGCCGCCCACGGTCTTCCCACCCTACGGCCGGAGTCGGGGCATGCCGATCCGGGGCGCCAGCGCGCAGGATCTCGAGTTCTACGCCACCGGCGCCCGCCGGACGCTCGCCGATCCGGGCAAGTCCCGCTTTCACGACAAGGAGCGGGCGCTCCTCACCGCCATCGAGGCGGAGCAGGCGCGACAGGGGAGTGGCGGCGGAGCGGAGGAGGAGCCACCTTCTCCCGACGAAGAGCAGTTCTGACCTCGACGTCCCCCGCGCACACCCGTGTTCGACCTCGCTCCGTTCTCCACCCCCGAC
>DASROG010000150.1:0-17409 GCA_035646995.1 Myxococcaceae bacterium | reverse complement strand
TCGAAATTGGCGACCAGGCTGGCGCCGTCGAACTTCCCTCCGCCGAGGTCGCCGGCAAGGCTCGTCAGCCACGTCCCGCCCAGCATCCCGCCAAGGTAGCGCAGCGGATTCTTGCCGCGCACCCCCCCCCAGTACGACAGCGGCGAGCCGACGAGCATGATGGGCCCGGTGAGCTCGGGTCGAAGCGCAGCCGTCATCATCATCTGCCAGCCGGCCTGGCAGTTGGCGACCACCACTGGCTTGCCCTCCGCCTCGGGGTGACGGGAGATGACCTCCTCCAGAAAGCGCGCCTCGGTCCGGCAGACGTCCTCCACGGTCTGACCGGGCACGGGCTCGCGAAGGAATCCGATGAAGTAGCAGGGGTGACCGGCGGCGAACGCCGCGCCGATCTCGCTGTCGTGCTTCATCCCTCCGATGCCCGGGCCATGGCCGGCCCGCGGGTCCACCACGACGAAGGGCGGCCGGGTGGGATCGATCCGCGTTCCGGGGGGCGGGATGATCCGGACGAGCTGGTAGTTGGTCGGCCGGGGAAGGGTCTTGCCGTCGAGAATGTGCTCGAACTCGAACTCGAGCACATGCGGGGCAACCTTGGTGCTCTCCTCGAGCGAGCGGTTGCCGCGCTGGCGGAGGGTGTCGAGCAGCAGCACCCAGCGCTGGACGGCATCCACCAGGTACTCCTGAACGGGGTTTCGGATGGCATTGATCATGGTCTCCAGGTTCGTCGCTCCGGAACCGCGATCCGTTGCACGCCGACGCTCCCGCGCTCGGCGGGAAACGGATCTGCCCCGGCGAGCGACTCACCGGTCAGAAAACTCGCCGATGACCCAACACCAACCTCTCCCTTCCTCCGAGTCCTGGGTGAAGCAGGCGGAGCTGCTCCTCGAGCTCCTTTCCCTCGACACCGCCTACGCCGACCTCTATCTCGAGCGGGCACGCCAGCTCGCCGCAGCCGTGCTCTCCCCGGTGGACTACCGGGCCCTGAAGCTGGCGGACGAGAGCGCTCACTCCCTGCCCGGGCGAATCCAGCAGGCCATCGACGATGGGAAGTGGAGCGAGGTTCGTGCGCTCGCCGAGGAGCTGGACGCGAAGAAGCGACTGCTGGACGACCGCGGCTTCCTGAGGAGCCTCGGCGAGAAGCTCCACGAGAGGGAGGAGATCCACGTCGACCCGTTCTCGCCGGGGTTCCACTGGTTCCAGCGGCGGGAGCAGCGGGAGCTCGGACCACTGCGGGACGCCACGGTCGCCAAGTTCGGTCAGGCGGCCCGTCTCGATCCGGACTGGCGACGGTTCTACCTGGAGCGGGAAGAGGCCCTCAGGTCGGTGCGGCTCGGCGAGAGCTCGGTGCCGAGGACGAGCCTGGACCTAGAGCAGCAGGCGAGGGACGCGCTTGCCGCGGGGAGCTTCTCCGCCCTGCAGAGGATCGCCGAACGGATCGAGGCCACCGGAGCCGGCCCGACGGCAGCGACCTCCGACCAGAAGCTCGGAGAGCTCGACCCCACGCCGCTCACTCTCTCCTTCGACTCGGAAACGCTCCGGAAAGCGCGCGCGCTCGGGCTCGAGGCCGAGCATCTGGAGAACGTTCGCGAGCGATTCCGGTTCCTCCTTCCCTACCTCTGGCGCCCGGTGTTCTTCGAGAGCAACTCGGGCCCGGAGGCCCGCGTCAGGGCGATGCTCCCCGGGGATACCCCGGACGCGCTGCGCGACCGGATCGTGATGCTCGTCACGCGCCCGATCCTGACCTCCGGGGGCGCGCGCTTCGTCCCTCCGATGGTGGAGGAGGACCTCCTGGTCGAGACCTTCGAGGAGGGACCGGCAGGCGCGCCGGTGGGGAAGAACGGCCTCGCCGAGGCTCTCGGTCTCGAGTCCCGCTGGGGTCTCGCCCGCCGCGTGCTCGAGCGCCTCCTGCAGACCCGGGGACCAGGCATCGTGAAGTCGCTGGGACTCGATCCCTGGAAGTTCCGGCTGGTCTCCGTCCCGCCCGACCTCTTCGGCGTTCTCGGCGAGCGCCGTGGCTGGGGAAGGAGCGAGATCTGGACGCACCTGGACGGTTACCTGGCCACACGCGAGCGGAAGCTGCTCGCGCTCGCCGGTGGCGACGTCCGGTACGGAGGCGTGCAGGACCTGGTTGGCGTCGGCGTGGGCTACGACAGCGACAGGCTCCTCGCCAGGTTCGCCATCGTCGATCGGCGACGGCTGCGGGCCTGGTGAGCGCCGACGCGCCCGGAGCCGGAACTCTTTCGAGTGGAGGAAGCAGCGCCATGGAGACGCAGCACCAGAAGTACTTTGAGCTGATCAACCGGGCCAAGGCGGTCCGGCCCACCGTGACCGCCGTCGCTCACCCCTGCGACGAGTCCTCGCTGAAGGCCGCGGTCGAGGCCGCACGCCTGGGCCTCATCGAGCCGATACTCGTCGGCCCCGCGTCCCGGCTCCGGGAGGTCGCCGAGCGAGCCAGCCTGGACCTGTCGGCGTTCCGGCAAGTCGACTCGGCGTTCAGCCACGAGTCCGCGGCCAGGGCGGTCGGGCTCGTGCGGAGCGGGCAGGCGGAGGTCCTGATGAAGGGCAGCCTCCACACCGACGAGTTGATGGCGGAGGTCGTCAAGCGCGACACCGGACTTCGCACGGCGCGCCGGACCAGCCATTGCTTCATCATGGACGTCCCCGGTCACGCGGAGCCGCTCATCATCACCGACGCCGCGGTGAACATCGCGCCCACGCTCGCGGAAAAGGTGGACATCGTCCAGAACGCGATCGACCTGCTGCGGGACCTCGGTGTACCGGAGGTGCGGGTGGCGATCCTCTCCGCCATGGAGACCGTCAATCCGGATGTCCCGTCGACGCTGGAGGCCGCGGCGCTGTGCAAGATGGCGGACCGCGGGCAGATCACCGGAGCCTTGGTGGACGGCCCACTGGCGCTGGACAACGCCATCGATCTGGAGGCGGCGAGGATCAAGCACATCAGCTCGCCGGTGGCGGGGCGCGCAAACCTGCTCGTCGTTCCCGATCTCGAGGCGGGCAACATGCTCGCCAAGAGCCTGACCTTTCTCGCCGGTGCGGACGCTGCTGGCATCGTCGTCGGGGCCAAGGCGCCGATCATCCTGACCAGCCGGGCCGACTCGCGTGTCGCGCGGCTCGCCTCCTGCGCGGTGGCTAGCCTGCTGGCCGACGCACGGCGGACCCGTACCCTGCGGGCGGTGGGCTGAGCCGTGTCGGATGCCATCCTGGTCCTCAACGCCGGCTCGTCGAGCGTGAAGTTTTCCCTGTTCCTCCTCCGTGGGAAGGAGCTGGAGCTCTGGCTCCACGGCCAGACGGAGCGCCTGTCCACGACGCCGGTCTTCACCGCCAAGAACGCGGAGGGGAAGACCGTCTCGGAGCAGCGGTGGGACAATGCAGAGTCCCTCGGGCACGAGGGCGCGATCGCCCATCTGGTGGACTTCCTGCGCAGCAGCATGGGTTCCCACCGGCTCGTCGGCATTGGCCACCGGGTGGTGCACGGCGGGCCTGACTTCTCCGAGCCGGTCCGGATCACCCCCGAGGTGCTGCGGAGGCTGGAGGCATTCGTTCCCCTCGCACCTCTGCATCAGCCACACAACCTCGCCCCGGCGCGACGCGCCCTGGAGGAGATGCCCACCCTTCCGCAGGTGGCCTGCTTCGACACGGCGTTCCACCGCGCCCAGCCCGAGCTGGCGCAGGCCTATGCGCTGCCCGAGGAGGTGACCGCCCGCGGCGTGTGCCGTTACGGATTTCACGGTCTCTCCCTGGAATACGTGACCGGGGTGTTGCCCACCGTCGATCGGAAGGCTGCGGCGGGACGGGTGGTGGTCGCGCATCTCGGGAACGGCGCCAGCATGTGCGCGATCAGCTGCGGTCGGAGCGTCGCGAGCAGCATGGGTTTCAGCGCACTGGATGGGCTTCCCATGGGGACGCGATGCGGGTCCATCGACCCCGGAGTGGTGCTCTACCTCCTCAACGAGCTGCGGATGGACAGCCGCTCCATCGAGAAGCTGCTCTATGAGAAGTCGGGGCTGCTCGGCGTCTCGGGGACGTCCAGCGACATGCGCTCGCTGCTCGCCAGTGATACGCCTCGCGCTCGATTCGCGGTGGAGCTGTTCGCGTACCGCGTCGGTCGGGAGCTCGGCTCCCTCGCCGCTGCCCTCGGAGGCCTGGACGCGTTGGTCTTCACCGGTGGCATCGGCGAGCATGCGAGCCCGATCCGCGAGCGGGTGATCCAGGCCGCGGCCTGGCTTGGCCTCGAGCTCGACCCCGTCGCCAACGCCCGGGGCGGTCAGAGGATCACCCGCGCGACCAGCCGGATTCCGGCCTATGTGATCCCCACTGACGAGGAGCTCATGATCGCCAGGCACACGAGGAATCTGATCGCCGGCTGAGGTCCACGCCTGCGGCCCGGATCGGGAGCTGGGCGGCGGCAGGGCTTCGCGCTCGACCCCCGGAGCGGAAAACCGCCCCTGGCGAGCCTTGGGCTCCGGGTGACCCGGGCAGGTGGAGCGCGGGAACGGCCTAGCCCACCAGCCCTCCGATGCGGCGCCGGCCACTTGCTGCCTACGGAGCAGTCAGCCAGTTCGTGCTTGTGCCCTAGGCGGCCAGCTCGTGTACGCCCGCGAGCACCAAACAGGCCCGGTCGTAGAGCGCGTGGGCCAGGGAAAGCCTCTCTGGCCTGCCGCCGTCCCCGGAGATGGCGCGCACGCAGCCGTCCACGTCACCGTCGTCGCTGAACCGGTGGAGCTCGTGAGTGTTCCAGAACCAGGCCGTGACCTCGGTGTTGTGGAGCAGCACCAGATCGGGATTGCGGACCAGTTCCAGGTCGAGCGCCTCGCCCGCCTCCCGATACGCCCTTCTTCCGGTGAGGTGGATCCAGCCCCGGCCGAAGTAGGGCGCGCAGGGTTTGAGACGGCCGTCCTTCTCCTCCCGGAGCCGGAAACGGCCGGAGAAGGTCGCGAGCTGGGACACCAGCATCGCGGCGCGGAGATGGGTCACCGCGCTGGTCCGGGCGAGGATCGAGTTCAGGGTGAGGACCGCGCTGGCAGGCGCCTCCGGGACGATGGCCTTCAGCTGGGCCGGTGTGAGCGAGATAGGCATGATGGCGAGTTCCTTCTCCCTGCTCCCTGAGTTGTCTCGACCGGGGCAAGGCGTTTCCTTCGGCTGAACAGGGCGCTCAGCGCTGCGGTTTCCGTGCCGTCCAGAAGAAGCTGGGGGTGAAGATGCCCCGACGCCCGGCATCCACCAGCGACCACTGAGCGAGCCTGAGCACATCGTGCACCGTCGTCGTTCCCGGGGGCGCCAGCCGGACGGCCTCCAGCAGCCGGATCAGCTGGCGGGAGAGGAATGCACCCAACCGGCTGTTCCTGAAGCCCGTCAACGAGAGCCCAGCGGTCAGCGGGCCGAACCACGGGACCGCCGGGTGCCCGGTCGCCGCCCAGTCTCCCGACGCCTCCACCTCGAAGCCCACCTCGCGGAGAGAGTCGAGGACGTCGGACGTGGGACGGAGCGCCGCGACGCCGTTTCCTTCCTCGATGCCCCGCCGGATGCGGAGGTGGTCCGGGTCTGCCGGATTGAAGGCGTCGAGGAGGCACCAGTCGTAGCCGGCGAAGCGGCCCCCTGGCCGCAGCACGCGGAACGCCTCGCCGAAGGGGCCACGCCGGTCGGCCGCATGACAGCAGGCCTCGATGGTGTACACCGCCTCGAACGAGGAGCTCGGGAACTCCACCTTGTTGAAGTCGCCCACCACGAAGGTGCAGCGGTCCTCCAGCCCGGCCCTGGCGCTGAGCTCTCGACCGCGCTCCACCTGGTACGGCACGATGGTGACGCCCGTCACGTGGACCCCGAAGTCCGTGGCCAGATGTCGCATCGGCCCTCCGATGCCGCATCCCAGCTCGAGGACCCGGTGCCCCGGTGCCAGCCTCAGCCGCTCTCCGAGATGTCGCTCGTAGCGACGCAGGGCCTCCGGGAGGCTCTCGCCTGTGTCCCGCGGCGCGAAGTGGAAACTGTCCCCCCAGCCGCGCTCGTAGAATTGGGTGACCAGCTCGTAGTAGCGACGGGCGAGCGTGGCAGCGCCAGGAGCACGACTCGCCGGCGCCGCCTCGAATTCACGGACGTACTCGACTGCGACGGAACCGACCTCGGCCTCGGGGAGGGCTCCCATGTAGCGCTGGAGCATGGTGATCGATGGGTATCTATGGCGCGCCCGTTGTTTCGGGCGTGGCTCGGTGCGCGACCGGCTGCCGGAGGTACGTCAGCGTGAACTCGACCGGCCTGGGCAATCTCGGGCTCCTGCTCACCCGGGTCACCCGCAGCGTGTTCCCGTCCGACAGCAGCCTGAACTCCGTCGAACCGCTCCCGTCGGCGGTTCGACCGCGCTGGAGGAGCGCGCCGGCCACGAACTGCTGGGAATTCTTGACGACGTCGCCGTACTTGGTTCGGAAGTCCACCTCGGTCCCGTCGGCGGCTGAGCACTCCGGGGGGAATCCGGGCGTCTCGACGCTCACGTTTTCCGGGGGATCGAGGCGGATGGTGTAGCTCGGGCGGATCTCCGATCGCTTCATCAGCTCTTCCCGGGCGATGACCTTCCCGAACATTCCCTCGGTGGCCCGGTCCACCGCGAGCTTGACCGCGGCGCGTTCCGCCTCGCTTCCGGCATAGACGTAGGTCCCAGCGTAATCCCGCTCCACCAGACTCGTGGACGAGGGCGAGGCCGGCGTCACGGCCGTGGCGGCCATCAGCTGCGTCCGCTCCCGTGCGTCCTCCCCGCGGGTCGGAGCTTCGTCTGCGAGAGCCCGCGTCCCGAGAGAAATCATCACCCACAGCACTGCCTTGCGCATCTCCGGAATCTCCGTCGGGCCAGGCCCTCGTTCACCGGGGCCCCGTCCCTGCTTCAGCATCGGGCATGCCAGGCTCCAGGCGTGCCCCCCCTGCGGAGGGACCGGGCGAGGCGACGTGTCGTCACCTCGTCACTGTTTCAATGGACCGGTGTCACCAGCCTCGAGCCCGGGGGACCGATGTGCGAGATCCCGCGGTGTCGACACAGAGGGGCTGTGTCTGTAGCGTGGTGCCGACGGGAGAGGAGTGCAGGTCGCGGAGACGGCACACCCGGACCTGCCGAGGGCCCAACAGCCCCCGTCGTGGGTCAGTGCTGGCTGATCACATCCAGGAACGTCGTCCGCTTACCGATCGCCAGCACCCAAAGGCACCGCACGAGACAGCGGGCGCCGAACTCCCGGTAGATGATTCCGAGGTTCCGCACCACGTCGCGTCCTGTGATGATTCCGCGCATCGCACGATCTCACCTAGCAAGACGAAGGCCGACGTCAGGGCGCCGCGCGGGCACTCGTCTCGGGGGCGGGGCGCGTGGCGGCACTCACGCCCTCCGGCTCCGCAGGCCCAGGGGCCCACGACGGCCAGCAGGTGCACGAGGATGGCCTGGCGTGGTCGAGCGGCTGCCCCGCTCGCGCGAGGAGGCCGGTCGCTAGGGGGGCGAGAATCGCTCCACCATCACAGGGGGTGACGCCGTCGGAGAGGGTCAGGGCTCGAAGAGCGGTGGCAAGATCGAGGCGTCGGCCGAGAGGCGGTCGCGTCGGGCGGCCACGAGCTCGCGGACGAAGATCTGCACCACCGCGACCGCCGGAACCGCCACGACCGCGCCGGCCACGCCCAGCAGCTCGGCGAGAAAGAGAACCGCCAGCAGCGTCACCAGTGGATCGAGGTGCACCGTGCGGCGAAAGACGACGGGGCCGAGCACGTTCCCTTCCAGCTGGCCATAGAGGAGGAAGTAGCTCAGGGCAATCAGCGCCTTGACTGCTCCGCCGGTGGCCAGCGTGACAAGGGCGATGAATGCTCCGGTGAAGACAGGCCCGGCGTAGGGCACGAGGCTGGAGAAGCCGCTCAGCAGCCCGAGCGGCAGGAAGTACGGGGCGCCGATCAGCGCGAGCACCGCGGTGGTGAGACTCGCGTTGATCGAGCAGATGAAGAGGATCCCGCCGAGGTAGCCGCCGACGGCGGTGTACGCCTTGGCCAGCACGTGCTCCCAGCGCGGCCGGTCCACTGCCGGTGCCACCGCCAGCAGCCCCCGAACCAGTCCACCGCCGAAGACCAGCATGAAGATGGTCAGGGCGAGCACGGTGACGAGCCCGGCCACGGCGCCCAGAGCCGATGTGACCGCGCCCAGAATGGGATTCACCGTGCTTTGGGCGAGGCCGAAGGCGCTGGCGAACCCGTCCTTGAGCCGGGCCTCCACCCCGAAGCGCTCGGACCAGGATGCGAACCCGGACGAGTGGCCCAAAGAGTCGAGGATGCGCGGGGTTGCGGCGACGAGCTGCTGGAGCTGACGGGCGGCCGCAGGCACGACGACCACCAACAGCCCGATGGTCGACAGGGCCAGCGCCAGCGTGGTGAGGGCGATGGCCCAGCCGCGTCTGAGGCCGCACATCTCCACGCGCCGCACCACGTGGTCCAGCGCGATGGCCAGCAGCATCGCCACCACGGTCAGGGTGAGGGCCACCCGGGTCTCGAGGACGAACAGCACCGCCCCCGCGGTGGCCACCACCGCGAAGCAGGCGGTGAACGCCGTCCCGAGTGTCACCTGGGAGCGCACGGCGTCAACCTCGCTCTACCGACTTCGAGCGCCACGGCAAATCCGGGAAACGCGTTCCACTCGCCTGGGCCTGATCTTCACCAGGACCTCTCCTGCTCCGGGTGTGGGAAATTGGAAGTGCATGTTTCCTCCCGTGCTGGGTCACTGTCTGCTGAGTGAGTGTCAGCCGGGGGCAAAAGCGATCCACGTGCCCGGAGCAGCGGGCCGGAGAGAGCCTCCAGGGCACCGCTTTCGCCACGGCCGCATCTTCTGCGCCGGAGGCCTGACCGGACCCGCGGTCCTACACCGACGGCCAGCTCGAGGCGATGGTGCCCGCCGAGCTCAAGACGCTCTTCGCTGGGTAGGCGTCCCAGGAGCCACCCGCTCGGCGCCACCCTGGTGTGGGCTGGCCACCCAGTTCCCGTCGGGCATCTCCTCGTACCGTCGCTTCACCGCACCCCACGCCACGCGGACGGCGTGTTCCTGGTCCCCGTGCTGGTCTAAGCAGTGGTTGAACGCCTCCCGGAAGATGTCCTGCGCCCGCTGGGGAAACCGGCGCTGGATCGTCCCGGGCAGATCCGCATTGGTCGGAAATGGCCCGTGTTTCATTCTGAAGAGCTGACGCGCCCGGCCAGAATTTGTTTCCACCGGCGGCTGGCGGGGGGCATCAGCCGGGGCTTCTGGCCATGAGGCAAGGGCCTCGCTGGTGTCGGGGCCGCGCGCGGTGCCTCCGGGGTCAGCGGATGGTGAAGGGAAGTGCGAACCGCCCGAGGATCTCGTGGGCCGGTCCGGACGCTGCGGCCCCCTCGAGTTCGAGGACCGCCACCATGCCCCGGGACCGATCGTGGGTGATGTCGAGCGTGCGGAACGAGACGCCCGCTTCACGGAGCGCGGTCTCCAGCGCGTCCTTCGCCTCGCGACGCCTGAGCTCCGGCTTGAAGATCTTGCCCACCGCGGTGAGCGGCAGCTCGTTCACGACGTGGACGCGGCGGGGCAGGGCCGCCCGCTCGCCGATCTCGCGGGCCAGGAAGTCGAGGATGTCGGCCTCGCGGACCACGGCGCCAGGTCTCGGCTTGACGTAGGCGACCGGCAGCTCTCCCGCGCGCACGTCCGGTCGGCCGACGGCCACCGCGATCTCCACACCCGGGTAGCGGTGCAGCGGCTCCTCGATCGCCACCGGATCGATGTTGTGGCCGCCGCGGATGATGAGCTCCTTCTTCCGACCGGTGAGCCAGAAGTAACCCTCCGCGTCCCGGCGCCCCAGATCTCCGGTGTTGAGCCAGCGCCGCCCGTCGCCGCAGTCGACCCACAGGCCCCCGTTCTGCGCCGGGTCGTGGTAGCCGGCGAAAACGTTGGGCCCGGAGACGACGATGGTGCCGACCTCGCCGACCGCGCAGTCCCGGATGAAGGTTCCGCGCGGGTCAATGAGCACCGATTTCATCTGCTGCCCGGGCACGCGCAAGCCGATCGAGCCCACCCGATGCTCGCCGCGAGCGGGATTGATGCTGCTCACGCAGGCGGCCTCGGTGAGCCCGTATCCCTCGAGGATCTGGATGCCCGTGCGCTCCTCGAAGGCCCGGAACAGCTCGGTAGGCATCGGTGCGGCGCCGCACAGTCCGTAGTCGAGCGTCTTCAGGTCGTGCGAGCCGATGGGAGCCTGGAGCAGCATCGCGTAGAGCGTCGGGACGCCGCTGAAGAGGTTCACCCGGTGGTGCTCCACGACCTCCCAGAACCGGCTCACCAGGCCAGGGGCTCGGTACCCCTCCGGCGTCGCCAGGACCACGTGTGCGCCCCGCGAGAACGGCACGAGCCCGGTGACCAGGACGGCGTTCACGTGGAACATGGGCAGGCCGCAGAGCAGGACCCTGCCGGGGCCGATGCCATCGCCGATCACCTGGGACACGCTCCAGGCATTCGCCACCTCGTTGCCGTGCGTGCGCATGGCCAGCTTCGGCAGTCCGGTCGTGCCGCCCGTGGCAAACCATGAGGAGCTGTCCGCCGGCGAGAAGACCCGCCCGCTCGCCAGCGCCGACGGATCCTCGCCCTCGATGGCCGCGCCGAAGTGGTGGACGGCGACGTGTCCGGGCAGCGAGTCCGGCAGGGGAGGGGGAGCGCCGCCGCCCGGCATCGTCACCAGCACCACGTGCTTCAGCGCGGTGTGGCGAGTCAGGGCCGGCTGAAGCCGGGTCCAGAGATCCGTGCCGGGGTGGGGCGCGAGCGTCACCAGGATCTCCGCGCCCGAGGCCTCGAGGAGCCCCCCCAGGGCGGCGCCTTCGAGCAGCGGGTTCAGCGGGAGGACGATGCCCGTGGCCTCGGCGCCCCAGATCGCGAAGTGCGTCTCGGGCAGGTTGGGGAGCGCCAGCGCGATGACGGTGTCCTTCGTCGCGCCGAGCCGGTGAAAGAGGTTCGCGGTCTGCGTAATGCGGGCGAGGAGCGCGCGGTAGTTCCACGATTCCGGCTCCCGGAGACGATCCACCGTGGGAAAGAAGCTGAGCGCCGGGGCGTCCGGATCGATCGCCGCGCCGCGCCGTAGCGCCTCGTAGGTGCTCGGAGGAAGCGCCGGAACGCCGCGCGCCTCGATGGCTTCCACGTCGCGCAGGCTGGCGATGCCCCGCGCCGCACTGCTCGTTCCCGTCCCGGTCGTCTCCATCGCACTACCCCCTGGGCCCGCGCCCTCCGGTAAACCGCGGCCAGCCTCTGAGTAAGACAGAAATGTCAAATTGACAAGAGAGTCTTACTCGAATTAAGGACTGGATCGAAACGGACTCACCCGAGGTGGAAATGCTGAACGTTGCGCTCTGGGTCGTTCAGGGACTGCTGGCCGGAGTGTTCCTGCTCACCGGGACCCCCAAGCTGGTGCTCCCGCGGGAAGTGCTCGAGAAGCGGATGCACTGGGCGGCAGCCTGGCCGCGCTGGCGCATCAAGCTGCTGGGTCTGGCCGAGGTGGCCGGGGCAGTGGGCCTGGTGGTCCCCGCGGCCATGGGCGTGGCGCCCGTCCTCAGCCCCGTCGCCGCCCTGTGCCTCGCGGTCCTGATGCTGGGCGCGGCGGGCACGCACCGCCGGCTCCGCGAGAGCGTCGTCCCGCCACTGCTGATCGGCGCGCTCTGCCTGGTGGTCGGCGCAGCCCGCCTGCAGCTGCCTGCACCCGTCTTACCCCGCCCCCAGCCCTCCCAGGAGGAAAAGAGATGACGAAGTCCCAGCGTGTCCCCGTTCTCATCGTCGGCGGAGGCGGCGCGGGCCTCACCGCCTCCATGCTGCTCGGCACCCACGGCATCGAGTCCCTGCTGGTCAGCGCGCTTCCCACGACCTCCATCCTTCCCAAGGCGCACGTGCTCAACCAGCGCGCCATGGAGGTCTTCTCCGACGTCGGGGTGGCCGAGGCGATCTACGCCCGCAGCACGCCGGGGGCGCACATGAGCCATACCGCCTGGTACCTCGACGTCGCCGGGGACCAGGACGCAGGTCGGCTCATCCACAAGATGGAGTCCTGGGATGGCGGCTACACCGACCCGGCCTGGATCGCGGCGAGCCCGTGTCGCCAGGCGAACCTGCCGCAGATCCGGCTGGAGCCCATCCTCCGCGCTCGTGCCGAGCACCTGAACTCCGGTCGGGTGCGCTTCGGCCACGAGCTCCTCTCGCTCCAGCAGGACGCACGGGGAGTGACGGCCATGGTGCGCGACCTGGAAGGCGGGACCGACTACGAGGTGCGCGCCGACTACCTGCTCGGCTGCGACGGTGGGCGAACCGTGGGACGGCTCGTCGGCGTCCAGCTCGACGGGCAGCGGGACCTCATGCGCTCGGCCAGCGTCCACATGACCGCGGATCTCTCACGGTGGCTGCGAGACGACGACGTCCTCATCCGGTGGATCATTCACACCCGCTACGGCGGAGCCTTCAGCGCGCTCGTGGCGATGGGGCCAGAGCGCTGGGGCCGAGCCTCGGAGGAGTGGGTCTTCCACATGACCTACCCTCCGGACCTCGAGCCGCTCTTCGACACCGACGAGAAGGCGATCGGGGTGATGCGAGAGCGTCTCGGCCTGCCGGACCTGGACATCAAGGTGCACGTGATCACCCGCTGGCGCGTCGAGGGGCTGGTGGCGCCTACCACTCGGGCGGGGCGCGTCTTCCTGCTGGGCGATGCCGCCCACCGCCATCCGCCGACGGGTGGTCTGGGGCTGAACAGCGCGGTCCACGATGCGCACAACCTGTGCTGGAAGCTGGCCCAGGTGCTCCGGGGAACGGCCGGTGACGCGCTCCTCGACACCTATCACCCGGAGCGGTTCCCCTCGTTCGCGCGCAACATGCAGCGCTCCATCGAGAATGCGCTGAACCACCTCGAGCTGGTGGAGGCGCTGGGCATCAAGGCAGGCATCACGCCCGAGGAGTGCCGGCGCAACGTGCGCCAGCTCTGGGAGAAGGGCCCGGAGAGCGACGCCCGCCGCGAGCAGGTGGCGCGGGTGATGGCGACCCAGTCGATGGAGTTCAAGGAGCACAACGTGGAGTTCGGCTTCCGCTGCGCCTCCGACGCCGTCGTCAGCGACGGCAGCCCGGAGCCGGTGGCTCTGGACGACGTGCGCGTCTATCAGGCGGACACCCGGCCGGGGTCACCCCTGCCGCACGCCTGGGTCGAGCGCGCGGGGACCCGCGTGCCGCTCCGACAGGTCGCACCGCCGTCCAGCTTCACGCTCATCGCCGGTGAGGACGGAGCCGCCTGGTGCGCGGCCGCCCGGGACGCCGCAGCCCGGCGGAACATCGAGCTCGTCGCCATCCGGGTGGGACACGCCGAGGGGGAATGGCTCGACCCGCGGCTTGCCTTCCTGCGGGTGCGCGAGTTCGGCCGGGAGGGGGCGATCCTGGTGCGCCCCGACCGGGTCGTCGCCTGGCGGTCGATGGGCGCCGCGGCCGATCCAGGGCGCGAGCTCGGCGCGGCCATCGACCGAATCCTGGCCCGGACCGCGTGATGGCCCAGGTCACGCCACCGGCCGGGTTCCAGCCGCGCAGCGAGGCGCCCCTCATCAAGGCGCGCTCGCTCGTGTACCTGCGGCACCGGCGCCGGGACCTCGAGGAGGCGATCCGCTTCTACAGGGACTTCGGCCTCGAGTGCGCGGTGAGGTCCGAGGGCGCCGCGTACCTGAAAGCGCCCGGTGGTGGAGCGATCTGCCTCATCCTCGAGGCCGGCCCCCACGACGAGCTGCTGGCCCTCGCCGTCGAGGCCGAGAGCGAGCAGGCCCTTCGCCGCGAGCCGGGCGGCGGTCTCGTGCTCCGGCTCCGGGATCCAGGAGAACTCCAGGTGGAGGTCGTGCACGGCGTCGAGGCCTCGCCGGTCCGGGCGCCTCCCGCTCCGGTGCCGGTCAACAGCTTCGACCGGCCCGTCCGGCTCAACACGCCGCGACCCGCGGCGCTGGGTCCTGCCTGGGTCCGGCGGCTCGGGCACGTGGTGCTGGGGCGCCAGGAGTTCCGCCGGAACGCCCGCTGGTACATGGAGACGCTGGGCCTCATCGCCACGGACGTGGAGGTGCTCGTCGAGCTGGGGGAGCCCATCGTGGCCTTCCTGCGCTTCGACCGAGGCGACCTCCCGGCGGACCACCACTCCATCGTCGTCGCCGCGGCGCCCGAGGACGGGTATCTGCATGCCGCCTTCGAGTCCACCGACGTGGACGCGCTCGGGGCGGGAGCGGAGTGGCTGCAGCAGCAGGGCTGGGTCAAGTCGTGGGGCATCGGCCGCCACGTGCTCGGCTCACAGCTGTTCTGTTACCACATCGATCCGCACGGCTTCGAGGTCGAGCACTACACCGACGGCGACATGTTCGACGCCTCGTACCCCACGAGCTGGCACGAGGCGGGGCTTCCGGGCCTGTACCTCTGGGGTCCGGTGCTGCCGCCGCACTTCATCGACACCGACCTCACTCTGGCCCGCATCGCCCGGGTCATCCGCGGACTGCGCACGCGCCCGGAGTTCACGCTCGGGCGGCTGCTGGCCACCAAGCGGCTCTACTCGAGACCGCCGCGCCCGTGGGCAGGCCGGCGGTTCGTTCGGCCTCGCCCCCGCTGAGGACCCCCAAGATGGCAACTCACCTCGTCCGTTACGAGCTCGGAGATCGCCATCGCTGGGGCGTGGTGCGCGGCGCGCGCATCGCCCCGCTGGATGGGGAGTACCCGACCACCGGGTCGCTCATCGAGCGCGGCGAGCCTGACTGGCGGGCGGCTGCCGCGCGCGTTCCGTCGCTGGAGCTGTCGAAGGTCACCTTGCTCTCGCCGGTGACCGCGCCCGCGCGGGTGATCTGCCAGGGCGCCAACTATCGCCAGCACATGCTCGAGTCGGGCCTGGACCCGGACGCGAAACGCTTCAACATGTTCTTCGAGAAGTCGGATGCGTCGATCAGCGCCCCAGTGGGGTCCCTCGTCCGGCCGGCGCACGTGCAGCTGCTCGACTACGAGATCGAGCTGGCGCTCGTCTTCCGGAAGTCGATCTCCGGACCGGTCACCGTGACTGCGAGCACCTTGCACGAGCACGTCTTCGGGGTGACGATTGCCAACGACGTGTCTGCTCGTGACGTGCAGCTGCCGCAGATGCAGTTCTTCAAGGGGAAGAGCTATCGTGGCTTCTGCCCCCTCGGCCCCAACCTCGCGGTGCTGGACCCGGACGATTTCCGCTACCTGGACCAGCTCGCGCTCACCCTGAAGGTCAACGACGCCGTGCGCCAGCAGGACACCACCGCGAACCTCGTCTTCAAGCCTGCCGAGACCATCACCGAGCTCTCCACCTTCTCCGACCTGTCCCCCGGCGACGTGCTCCTGACCGGCACGCCGGCGGGGTGTGCGCTCAGGGCTCCGCCGCCGCTCGTGCGCCGCCTGATGCAGCTCGTGCTCCCGGAGCCGAAGCTGTGGGCGACCTTCACCCGGGTCCAGGCGAGGCGCCCGCAGTACCTCAGGCCGGGCGACGTCGTCCGGGGCACCATCGCCAGCCCCGATGGGGCGATCGATCTGGGCGAGCAGCGCCACGTCGTCGAGGGCGCGACCGCGTGAAGCGCTCTCGCAACGTGATCGACCACCGGGTCCGTGTCGGTCGGCAGCGGAGCGCGCGCACCGAGGGCCGGATCGTGGAGGCCGCGCTTCGCGTGTTCGCCGAGCGGGGGCCGGACGCCCCGGTCATCGACGACTTCGTCAAGGCGGCCGGGGTCGCGCGCGGGACCTTCTACCACCACTTCAAGGGGGTGGAGGAGCTGCTCCAGGCGACGTCGGCCTGGACCACGCGCGACGTTCTGCAGTCCATCGAGGCGGCGATCGCCGGCATCGATGGCCCGGCGCTCCGGTTCGGCGTGGGGCTCCGGCTGTTCTTCCTCCGCGCCCAGCGCGACCCGGTGTGGTCACGATTCGTGGCACGGGTCTGGAAGGTCGGCGGCCTCGAGCTGCCGGTCCGGGACCTCGACGAGGGCCTCCGCCTCGGACACTTCCGGGTGCCCGGCCGCGAGGTGGCTCAGGATCTCCTGTTCGGAGGCATTCGCGAGGCGATGCATCGCATCGGCGAGGGCCGCAGCGGCCCCTCGTTCGGCGACCAGATGACGGAGCTCTGTCTCCAGGCGCTCCGCGTGGAGCCACGCCGCATCGCCGCGGTCCTCGCCCACCAGCTCCCGGCGCTCCCGGAGCAGGCCTCGAGCCGCGCCGCTCGAGGAAGGGCGTCCCTGGCGGGGTAGGGCGCTCGCGCGGACCCCCGGCGATGGCCAGGACGAGATCAGCCGGTCCCACCGCGCGTCAGGCCGGCGCCCTCTCGTCCCCTCCGAAGAAACCGAGCCGTGATGGCGCCGAAGGTCATCCGGCCACATGCGCCAGAGAGGCCACTCCGCCAGGCCTTCAAGTCTCAGGCCCTCGAGTAACACCCGAGGAGGCGCCGCGAGCAGGACGCAGGAATTGCGCGACCTGGCTGAATCCGCGCCCGCCCTCGAGGGACCGAGCCGGGGATGCTCGGGAACTGGCTCGGGGATTTCGACGTCGCTCCCGACTCGAGCAACCTGCTCCTCGCCAATGGAGCGGCGGAGCTTCGGGTACACGGCGGCTTCCACCGCAACCTCCGCGTGACGTGGTGGGCGTCCTGAACGAGCTGAACGCGGCGCTGGCCGGGAAGTCCCTCGTCGATCACCGCACACCCGTGCCTCACCCCCTGGAGGCGATCTACGTCTGCGGTCACAGCCTCGGCGGAGCCATGGCGATGCTCTTCGCACTGAAGCTCGGCAGCGACGTCCATCATCGGGTGATCGGTGAGCGGGTCCGTGCCGTGTACACCTTCGGCCAGCCGATGACCGTCCTCATGCCGCTGCCCCCGGGGATCGAGGCCTCACTCCGCAACGTGTTCCGCCACGTCCTCTTGCAAGACCCCATCCCCGCGCTGCCGGCGACCACCTGGGGTCCGTTCATCCACCTGGGGCAGGAGTACCGGTTCCTCGACGGCGAGTGGCGGCGTTCGGCCGCGCCAGTGGAGCAGCTCCCCAACATGCGGAACGTCCCGCGCATCGTGCTCAACTTCCTCGAGCCTGCCGAACGGCGTGAGGCCTCCCGGGTACATGTTCAGCGAGCATGCACCGCAGCACTATCTCGCCGCGCTCCGCCCTCCAGGCCGGGTGACCGAGTTCGGCGACTGGACGAAGCGGTAGACGTCGGGCCCGGGGAGTCGCACGGGCGGGGTGGCCCGGGGTGGAACCAGCCCGACCTCGGGTCCGGGTTTTCCACCCGAGGTC
The DNA here is from genome assembly GCA_035646995.1 of Myxococcaceae bacterium. Classification (GTDB taxonomy): domain Bacteria; phylum Myxococcota; class Myxococcia; order Myxococcales; family Myxococcaceae; genus RPRB01. The sequence goes on along the minus strand of DASROG010000150.1, from coordinate 96 downwards.
TTTCCGCTCGACGGGTCCCAGGTGCCCTTCAGGAACAAGTACGGAGACGTGCTCAGGGCCCGGGCGCGCTTTGTCGAGGGGGCACTCGTCCAGGAC
>DASROG010000149.1:0-9414 GCA_035646995.1 Myxococcaceae bacterium | reverse complement strand
CCAGTTCACCTTGCTGAACCGGCGGTACACCATGTCCCGCTCCCAGAGCCGGAGGAAGAACCACTGGTTCCACCGGTAGTACTCGGGGTCGGAGGTGTTGACCTCGCGGGTCCAGTCGTAGGCGAAGCCGAGCGAGCGCATCGCCGCGCGGAAGCGCTCGATGTTCTCCCGGGTCCGGATGGCCGGATGCACTCCGTCCTTGATCGCCGCGTTCTCCGCCGGAAGCCCGAAGGCGTCCCATCCCATCGGGTGCAGCACGTCGAAGCTGCGCATCCGGAAGTACCGGGCGTACACGTCGCCGATCAGGTAGTTGCGGACGTGGCCCATGTGCATGGAGCCGCTGGGGTACGGCAGCATCTCCAGCACGTACTTCTTGGGCGCGTCGGGGCGGGCGTCGGCCCGGAACAGGCCAGCCCTCTCCCAGCGCTCCTGCCAGGTGGGCTCCAGGGACTTCGGGTCGTACCGCTCGCTGAGCTTCATGGTCGCTGCCCGGCTCGAGCCGGGTCGTACGTCCTATCCGCCCCGGAGGGGTGACGCAACGTTCCACCTCTTTGATAGAGAGCGGAGGCTCATGGCTCCCCCAGTCGTCACCATCCGCGACATCGCCGCCCACGAGAACCAGGAGGTCGAGCTCCGGGGGTGGCTCTACAACAAGCGGAGCAGCGGCAAGCTCCACTTCCTCCAGGTCCGCGACGGGACGGGAGTCATCCAGGCGGTGGTGTTCAAGAACGACGTCCCGCCGGAGCAGTTCGCCCGCGCGGACCACCTTGGCCAGGAGACGGCGCTCGTCGTGCGCGGCCTGGTGAAGAAGGACGCCCGGAGCCCCATCGGCTACGAGCTGTCGGTGAAGGACCTGGAGGTGGTGTCCGAGGCCAAGGACTACCCCATCACGCCCAAGGAGCACGGGGTGGCGTACCTGATGGAGCACCGGCACCTGTGGCTGCGGTCCTCACGGCAGAACGTCATCCTCCGCGTGCGGGCGACGGTGGAGAAGGCGATCCGCGACTACTTCGATGACAACGGCTTCACCCTGGTCGATGCGCCGATCTTCACCCCCGCCGCCTGCGAGGGCACCAGCACGCTCTTCACCGTCCCCTACTTCGACCTCGGCAACGCCTACCTGACCCAGTCCGGCCAGCTGTACATGGAGGCGGCTGCTGCGGCGCTGGGGAAGGTCTACTGCTTCGGCCCCACCTTCCGCGCGGAGAAGAGCAAGACCCGGCGCCACCTGACCGAGTTCTGGATGGTGGAGCCCGAGGTCGCGTACATGACCCTGGAGCAGGACATGGTCCTCGCCGAGGGTCTGGTCTCGTTCATCGTCCAGAAGGTGCTGGAGAAGCACGAGAAGGAGCTGGTGACCGTCCTGGAGCGGGACGTGAGCAAGCTGAAGAACGTCCAGGCGCCCTTCCCGCGCATCACCTACGAGGAGGCCATCGAGCGGCTCGGGGCCGCGGGGCACCCGGCGAAGTTCGGCGACGACTTCGGCGGCGACGAGGAGACGGTGCTGGGCAACCAGTTCGACCGGCCGGTCATCGTCCACCGCTACCCGGTGGAGCTGAAGGCCTTTTACTTCAAGCGCGACGCCAAGGACCCGCGGCTGGCGCTGGGGATGGACGTGCTCGCGCCCGAGGGCTACGGGGAGATCATCGGCGGCGGGCAGCGCGAGGACGACCTCGGGACGCTGGAGACGCGCATCGCGGAGCACCACCTGCCGCGCGAGGCGTTCAGCTGGTACCTCGACCTGCGCAGGTACGGGACGGTGCCCCACGCCGGCTTCGGCCTCGGCGTGGAGCGCACGGTGGCCTGGGTCTGCGGGCTCCACCACGTCCGGGAGACGATCCCCTTCGCGCGGATGATGGAGCGGATCACTCCGTAGACCGCTCTCCCGGCGGGACCGGCGCGGAGCCGAACACGCGCCCCGGCCTAGGGCGAGGTGTACTTGCCGGTGACGGGGACCCGCTCCTCATTCTTGTGTCCGGCGCACAGCGTGGCGGTGCCCTTGAGCGTTCCGGCGTTCGCCTCGACGTCCAGCGCCCCGCACCCGAACTTGAGCGAGCCCTTCGCCTCGTTCGCATCCATCATCGCCTGCCGCTCCTTGGTGATCTTGTCGATCTCGGGCTGCAGCGCGTTCATGCAGGAGGCCATCTGGGCCTGAGGCCCCTTGCTGCATGCCTGCATCTTGGCCATCTGCACGTTGAACCGCGCGTCGAGGGCCTGCCACTCCTTGGATTGCATCAGCGTCATCATGCCCTGGCCCTCGGCCATGAGCTCCTCCTGCGGAACCTGACGGCTCAGGATGAGCTCGTGCCCGCTGCGGCTGACCTGGTACGTGTAGCTCCCGAGCACCTTCGTCCCGCGGCGCCACTCGCCGGTGGCGGTGGTCTCCTGCTTCCCGCAGGGGAAGGTGAACTTGATCACCATCGTTTCTCCGCCCGCGACCTCGAAGGTGTAGGTGTGCTCGCAGCCAATCTCGAGACCGGGCACGCTCACCTGGATGGTGGACACCGCCGAGATCACCGACACCGGGAGCAGCTCCGGAGGCGCGTCCGGCTTCGCCTTCACGGTGGCTTCCCATCCGGCCGAGGTCTGCTGCTCCTCGACCACCTCGACGTCATTGCTCGGGATCAACACCAGGCTTCCTGGGGAGAGCTTCCCCTTGATCGCGAACTTCCCCGTCTTGCCTGGACAGAGCGCGAGGCACTGGGCGCCAGCGGCGCCACCGCCCGAGCCCATCCCGGAGAAGGTGACCTCCGGGGTCGGGTACTTTGCCCTGAGCGCCTTGGCGTCCAGTCCGAGCTTCTTCCGCTCTGCGGACTGCTTCTCGTAGAAGTCGGACTGCCGCTTCTGCCAGTCACCGCCGACTGCCGGGGCTGCGAGCACCAGGAGCACGACGAGCCGATTCATGGCATCCCTCCCTCCACCCGGGAGTCTCCCGGAAGGACGTGGCGGGCGTCCACGAAATCACGCCGGCCGAGCCTGGAGGCGGCGCCGCACAGCAGGGCGAGCAGGACCAGGTCTGCCGGCCGCTGGAGCGGGAAATCCACCGTGGACCTGGCAGCGAGCGAGGCGAGCCCCGAGGCGATTCCCAGCCCCTCGAGAGTGCCGCTCCGCAGGGCGGCGCCGAAGGCCGTCCCGAACAGCGCGACGAGAGCCAGCAACCCCACAACGCCCGTTTCCAGCAGCCGCTCGAGCCAGTCGTCGTGGAGGTGCTCCTGTACTCCGAGGAATCTCGCGTCGGGGTGGGCGGCGACGCAGGCCGGATCGGCACCGCAGCGCGCGCGCCAGCGCTCCAGCTCCCACGCCGGCCAGTGGAGCACCACGGTCCCGGGGCCCTGTCCGAGCCACGGAGCCTCGGCGACGTGCGGCGCGGCGGTGGTGACCAGGTACCAGCGCCCCCGCAGGACCGTGGCCAGCGAGCGCCCGGCGAGCGGAACTGCCGCAGCGAGGAGCGCTGCCCCCAGCACCAGCGCGAGCCAGCGCCGACCCTGGCCCGGCCGCCGGGAGACGAGGACCACCGTCGCCGCCACGGCAAGCGCGAGCACCGTCGCGAACGAGCGAAGGAGCCCGAGCGCGAGGACCTGCACCAGCAGGGAGGCCGCGCAGAGCGCCGATCCCGCGCGGCGAGCTCTCGGTGTGGCGACGATGGTGACCGGGACGGTGACGCCGAGCACCGAGGCGACGAAGTCCGGGTTTCCGAGCGTGCCGTACAGCGCGAGCCGCTGACCGTCCGCCTCCGGCATGAAGCGCCCGAACGGATCCAGGCCGAGCGCCTGGAGGAGCACCACCCCGGCGGCGAGGCCACCCGCCGATGCCACGGCTCCCCACGGGACCGGCGGCGCCGCGAGACACCACGCGGCGACGAGAGCCGGCCCGGCCAGGGTCCACCAGGGAGTGGCACCTCGGACCAGTAGCCACGAGAGGAGCGAGCCGGCCAGATGGGCGATCGCGGCGACCGCGACAGCAGAGGGCGGGCGCATCTCCCGCCCGAGCAGCGCCACGAAGAGCGCCGCGGCCACGCCGGTGACCAGCCACTTCGGCCCGCTGAAGGGACTCGCGGCCCACGGCCACACCACGAGCACGACCGCCACGACGGTCGCCGCTGCGATCGATTCGGTGCCGGGCCAGCGCAGAAGGCTGAGTGTGCCACGCCCGGCTCCGCTCAACCCGCCTGGACCGCGCGGATCTGCTTCTCCGCCTGCGGGAACTCCGCCAGGAGCCGTGCCGTGTCACCGAGCTCGAATCCGGAGAACTCGAAGCCCGGCGACACGGTGCATCCGCAAAGCGTCCACCTCGAGCCGGGCGCGGGCATCGCCCCGAACCAGGTCCCGGCCGGGATGACCACTTGCGGGTGCTCCGGCGAGAGCTCGTGGATCCGGGCTGGCCCTCTGGCCACGAGCTGGACGAGGTGCAGTGAGTCTCCCCGGTGAAAGTGCCAGAGCTCGTCCGCGTCGATCCGGTGGAGCCTGGAACGCAGCCCGTCGCCGAGCAGGTAGAGGATGGCGGTACAGGTGCTGCGGCCGGTCCCCGGAAGCGTGCGCGCCGCGCGGTAGGTCTCCCGGTACCAGCCGCCCTCGGGGTGAGGAACGAGGTTGTACTGCTGGATAAGCGCGTCCACGGCCACCACCCTATCCTCTCGGGCGCCACCGCCGGCCCCTTGCACTCCGCACGCAGCAGGAGCCTGATGACCCCGGGCTCGCTTCGGAGGTCGCGTGCTCCGTCCCTGGGTGATACCGGTCCTCGCCTTCCTGCTCCCGGTTGCCGGTCTTTCCGCGGAGCCCGGCTACCTGCGCCTGAAGCGGGTGGAGATCGTCGACCGCCACGGCTTCGAGAAGCCGATGTCTGCGATGTCGATGCTGGTCCCGAGCGACTGGAAGTTCGACGGCGAGGTTCGCTTCGCCCAGCGGGTGGGCGACCCCGAGGACCTGGTACGGCTCGCATTCCGCGCCGCGAGCCGGGACGGCCGGCTGGCCATCGAGATGTTCCCCGGCTGGAGCTGGGCCTGGGCCGACGACCCGATGATGCGGCAGGCGATGCAGAACCAGAACGCGATGTCGGCGCAGCTCGGCGGCGCCCGGACCGAGCTCGGCCCTCCGATGAGCGCACGGGATTTCGTGACCCGGGTCGCCGTGCCACGGCTCCGCCCCGGGGCGAGGGTGCTCGGCGTCGAGCCGATCCCGGAGCTGGAGCAGCCCCTGCAGGCCCAGGTGAAACAGATGCTTGCACTGGCCGCTCAGGCCGGAGTGCAGATGCGCCTCAAGGCCGACCACGCGCGGGCGCGGATCCAGCTTGCGGCGGACAAGGCGCCTGCCGAGGAGTGGCTCACCGCGGTCGTCATGACCCGCGCCACGGCGATGCCCTCGATGAACCCCGGCACCGGGCAGATGGTGCAGTCGGCGATGTACCAGTCGAGCGCCGACCAGCTCTTCGCCCTCCACACCCCGCCGGGTGAGCTCGCCACGCACGAGAAGCTGTTCCGGACGGTGCTCTCCACCGTGCGTGTCGATCCCGCCTGGCAGGCGCGGGTCTCGCAGGTGCAGGCGAACATGACCGCCGCGAACGTGCAGGGCGCGCGCGATCGGTCGCGGATCATCGCCCAGTCCGCCGAGGACACCCGCCGAACCATCCGCGAGGGCCACGAGAACCGCCAGCGCTCCGAGGATCGCAACAGCGAGCGCTGGAGCGACGCGATGCGGGGCGTCCAGAACTTCCGGAATCCGACCACCGGCGAGGACGTGAAGCTCAGCAATCAGTACGGCCACGCCTGGGTGAACGGGAACGGCGAGTACGTGATGAGCGACACGCCGGGGTTCAACCCCGGGCAAGCGCTCCAGGGGAATTGGACCGAGCTGCAGCCGATCCGCCGCTGAGCTGGAGCCACCAGTCCAGGGGCTGCAGGTACGCCATCTCCAGGCCTGCAGTCCCTGTCTGCGCGCCGGTTTCACCTCGCGCAGTTGACGGCGGGGGTCGTCTCCCGTTATCGGTGACCACCGTGAGGAGTCTCGTCACCAGCACCACCACGACCACCACCCGCAGGGCGGGTCGGAGCGTCGTGTGTGCGTCGGTGGCCTGAACTCCTCGAGCACGCCGTCCCCGTCCCGCCCGTGGTTCCGGCGGGGCGCCCTGCTCGAGGCCCTCCATCGTCCCTGCCGGTCACCCCCGGGCCTCACCACCGGAGTCCGACCATGCTGCACGACGATGACCACCGCGCCCTCGGCCACCGCCTGGGCCTCTTTCACCTTCAGGAGGAGGCCGCCGGGAGCGTCTTCTGGCACCCCCGCGGGCTGATGCTCCTCCGCGCGCTGGAGGAACAGCTCCGGAGGATCGTCCTCCGCCAGGGGTACCGCGAGGTGCGAAGTCCGCAGGTCCTCTCCCAGCCGGTCTGGGAGCGGAGCGGCCACTGGAGTGTCTTCCGCCAGGGAATGCTGGTGGTGGAGGGCGAGGCCCGGGCGCTGAAACCGGTCAGCTGCCCCGGGCACATGGAGCTGGTGCGTCGCCTGGGGCCGCTGTGGAGCGACCTGCCGCTCCGCATCGCCGAGTTCGGTCTCGTCCACCGCGACGAGCCCTCGGGCGCGCTGCACGGCCTCTTCCGCCTGCGTCAGTTCTCGCAGGACGACGGGCATGTCTTCTGCCGCGAGGATCAGGTCCCGGACGAGCTGGGGCGATTCGTCCGGAGCCTCCGGGCGCTGTACGCCGCGCTCGGCTTCGAGGACCTCCAGGTCGCCTTCTCGGGGCGTCCCCCGAACCGGCTCGGCGACGAGGCGGTCTGGGACCGGGCGGAGGCGCTGCTCGCCGACGCCGCCCGCGCAGAGGGACTGGTGTGGAGCGAGCAGCCCGGAGAGGGCGCGTTCTACGGGCCGAAGCTGGAGTTCGTGCTCCAGGACCGGCTGGGACGCGCCTGGCAGTGCGGGACGATCCAGGTGGACCTGGTGCTGCCCGAGCGCTTCGAGCTCGGCTTTCCGGACGGGGCCGGCGGCCGCCGGCGCCCGGTCGTCCTCCACCGCGCGCTGGTCGGGAGCCTGGAGCGCTTCCTCGGCATCCTCCTCGAGCACCACCGTGGCCGGCTCCCCGCCTGGCTCGCGCCGGAGCAGGTGGTCGTGGCGAGCCTCGAGCGAGGCGAAGGCGCCGCCCATGCCCGGAATGCGCTCCGGGTGCTGGAGCAGGCCGGTCTCCGCGCGCGGCTCGACGACCGGGACGCGGCGCTGTCGAGGAAGGTGGCCGACGCGCACCGGCTCGGCGTTCCCTACCTGGTCGCGGCGGGCCCGCGCGATGAGGCGAAGGGGTCCGTCCGCCTCCGCGAGCCGGGCGGAGCGCAGCGCGACGTTCCGCTCGGTTCCGTCGCGGGGGTGCTGTCGGGTCTCTGCGCGCCACCCCTCCTCGACGGAGCGTAGATGTCCTCGCGAGGTCCATCGGAGCGGCCGATCGCACCACCGAGCTGCCGCGCCCCGGGAAGACGAGCGTCGCCGTGGCGATGCGCTCGCTTCCCGCGAGTTCGGCCGCTCGTCAGAGGGCGGCGAGGAACGCCAGCAGGTCCGCCTTCTCCTGCTCGGTCAGCCCGATCTCGAACCGCGTGTCGTAGAAGCTGATGACGTCCTCGAGCTGTGCCGCCGAGCCGTTGTGGAAGTACGGCGCGCGCGCGGCGAGCCCCCGGAGCGTCGGACCCTTGAAGCGGCCGATGTCCTTCCACCGGCCGGTGACAAGAGCGCGGCCGGGATCGGTCGTCCGCTCGATCTCCCCGGTCGTCAGGTTGCGCAACGTGTACACCGGGAGCCCCGCGACGTTCAGGCCTCCCACGGGCTCGACCGCGTCCACGCCGATCCGCAGCGGCGCAGGCACGGAGTGGTTCCCCGCATTCGGGCTGTCGTGGCACGTGGTGCAGGTGCCGGGGATGGAGGCGACCCCGAGGTCGTCGTTCAGTCCGGAGACCCCGACGATGGCGAGCGGCTTGTGATTGAACACCTCCTGTCCGCGGGCGATCGCCGCCCGGGCCGCCGCGATCCCCTGCGGATGTCCCGCGGACTGCCAGGCGTCGTAGAGGGTGAAGACCGTCGGGTCGAACGGGCGTCCCGTGGGATCGGCTCCCAGAGGATCGTTGATGCCCCAGTAGAACTCCTGCGTCGACAGGGCCTCCGGCCCCCCTTGCGCGCCCGCCGCGGCGAGCGATCCGACCCGGAAGTCCGCGACCTGAGCCGTGTGGATCTCCATCTCGAAGGAGACGATCGCCTCTCGCTCCGCCTGGGTGAGCTCGCGCGCCGCCTGCGCGTGACCGGTGGTGGCGCTGTTGGACTGGTGGACGAGATCGAAGTGCAGCGTGGCGAACCCGTTGCTCGATGCGGCGTCCTTGAACGTCTCCCTTCCATCCCACATCACGGTGCTGAGGAAGCGCAGGTTGGTGGCGGCGAGGGGCCGGCGGAAGAGCGAGAGCTCCTGCGCGCTGGCGAACCCGTAGGGGTCCTCGACGCCGACCAGCTCGAACTCGGCGGTTGCCGGCACGCCGAGGCCGACGCGGATGAGCCCTCGGTCGAGCAGGAGCGCGTAGGCGCTGCGGCGCGACTCGGTTGTGGACACGTCCGCCAGGGGAGAGCTGGACCCGTCGACGGTCCGGAAGAGCGGGTCCATCCCGTCGGTCCGCTCGAACCGCTTCCGGACGAACTCCGGAGTGATGCTCATCCCGGCCTCGGGAACGTGGCAGCTGCTGCACGAGCGGCCGTTCTGTCCGAGCGACTGGAAGAAGGGATTCTTCGGATCGTTCAGCGCCGTTCCGCTCGAGGTCATGGTCCTGGAGAATCCGAAGCGGTTCGGGACCAGCTTCGAGCTCCTGGGTAGACCTCTCGTGGGGGAGGCCTCCGGCGTGCCCCCGGAGGCGGACACCCCCGTCGTGCTGACGTCCGGAGACTCGCAGGCCACTCCACCAAGGACCACGGCAACCACCACGCCCCGGAACCATCCACTCGCTGTCTGCATCGGGCACCCCCGGCAACGGCGCGCGCATTCGCGCCACGCGAGGGGGTGCTGCATCCGTCGGTCCCGGAGCCGGCGTGAGCAGCGATGCCCGCTTGCGCGCGCCGAAGGTCACTTCTCCGTCAACGAACTCCGGCCGGAGTTGCACGGCGGGCAGCACCTGTCAGGAAGTCCTGCTTTGCCCGGTGTGACAGGGGCAGCCCGAAGCGCGCGGCGCACATCCGGGAACCGAGCGAGCTCGTTCCATGGCGCCGCCTCCGGCGTCTCGCGGCTGCGTCAGGCCGGCGCGGAGAGCAGCGAGGCCGCGGCCCGGCTCACGTCCTCGGGCTCGACCGGCTTGGAGATGAAGGCGCTGGCCCCGGCGCCCATCGCGCGCGCTCGCTCTGCCTCGGTCCGGTCGGTCGTCACCACCAGGATCGGCACCTGGGCGCGCCGGGCCCCGGTGCGGATGTGGTG
>DASROG010000148.1:0-5960 GCA_035646995.1 Myxococcaceae bacterium | reverse complement strand
GTCGAGCGGCAACCCGTAAAGGTTGCCGCGGTAGGTCAGCGCCTCGACGGTGGTGGGAATGAAGCGGCCCTTCAGCGCATCGTCCACGTAGAAGTCGATGGGCTCCACGGTGTTGCCCGCCTCGACCCAGCCGCCCATCCGGTCTTGCGCGTAGATGAAGATGTCCGGGCCCTTCCCGCGGGGGACGGCGGCGGAGATCTTGTCCGCGAAGGCGTCGAAGGGGACGGCCAGCGCGTCGACCTTGATCTTGGTGTCGGGCCGGGCGTTGAACGCGCCCACCACCTTCTCGAACGCGGACTTCTCCCCGCCCCGATAGGAGTGCCAGACCACCAGCTTCGCCTGGGCGGCGGCCCCGCCGGGCATCAGGACTCCGACCACCGCGGCGAGCAGAACGAACAGTGTGCGCATCGTCGACTCCTTCCGTTGCCGCGCCTCTGGCTCAGGTCCCCAGCCGGCGCTCGTTCTCTGCGTCGAAGAGGTGCAGCGAATCGAGCTCGAGCTGCACCTCGACGACGCTGCCCACCGCGGGGGTGCGGTGGGGGTCCTGCTTGAACACCAGGGTGTCCTCTCCCGCCCGACCGTGGATCACCACCTCGTCCCCGAGCACCTCGATGATCTCCACCGTGAGCGGGACCCGGTGCGTCTGGCCGCGGGCCTCTCGCCCGGGCGGGACGACGCTCTCCGGACGGATCCCCAGCACCACCTTCCTCCCCTCCCCTGCGCTGCCCCGGGCGGCCGGAGGGACGGGCGTCTCGAACCCGCTGGCGCGGGCGGTCGACCCTCCCGGGCCGAGCGTTGCTTTGATCAGATTCATCGGAGGCGTCCCGATGAACCCGGCGGTGAAGAGGTTGGCTGGCTTCTCGTAGACCTCCAGCGGAGCGCCGACCTGCTGGAGCTTCCCGGCGTTCAGGATGGCGATGCGGTGGCCCATGGTCATCGCCTCGACCTGGTCGTGCGTGACGTACACGGTGGTGACCTGGAGCCGGGCCTGGAGCTTCTTGATCTCCGCGCGGACCTCGACCCGGAGCTTCGCGTCCAGGTTCGACAGCGGCTCGTCGAAGAGGAACACCGAGGGCTTGCGGACGATGGCACGGCCGAGCGCCACGCGCTGCCGCTGGCCACCGGAGAGCTCCTTCGGCTTGCGGTGCATCAGCTCCTGGATGCCGAGAATCTGAGCCGCCTCCGGCACCAGCCGGTCGATCTCCGCCCTGGGTGTCTTCCGGATGCGCAGGCCGAACTCGAGGTTCTCCCGCACCGTCATGTGCGGGTAGAGCGCGTAGCTCTGGAAGACCATCGCGACGTCGCGGTCCTTGGGTGGAACGTCGTTCACCACCCGGTCTCCGATGGAGATGGTCCCGCCGGTGATCTCCTCGAGGCCGGCGATCATCCGGAGCGCGGTGGACTTGCCGCAGCCCGAAGGCCCCACCAGCACCATGAACTCGTGGTCCTGGATCTCGAGATCGAGGCCCTCGATGACGCTCACCTGCCCGAAGCGCTTCGTGACCTGCTTGAAGATCACCGAGGCCATTGGAGCGTGGCATTCTCGACGCTCGGCCCCCGCCCGGTGAGGAAATTCTCATCGACTCCGCACAGGGTGACGTGCCGCGTCACGATGACTCCAGAAGCGCATGCGGCGTTCACCGCCGCCCTGCTGAAACGGCTGGACGCTGACCCTGACGTGCTCGGGCTGGTCCTCCTCGGTTCGAGCTCCGGGGAGGCCCCCGGGCCCGATGCCTTCTCCGACCACGACCTCTTCGTGGTCACCCGCCCCGGGGCGCAGGAGCGGTTCCGGACCGACCTGAGCTGGCTCCCCAACGCCGCGGACCTGGTCCTCTCCTTCCGCGAGACGGCGCACGGCGTACGGGCGGTGGATCGCAGCGGGCACCTGGTGGAGCTCGCCGCCTTCGACCTCGACGAGCTGTCGCTGGCGCGGGTCAACCGGTACTCGGTGCCCCTGGACAAGGCGGACGTGAGCGCGCGGATGGCACGGGTCCGGGAGGAGACCGCGGCCCGGACCGCGACGCCCCCCGATGCACGGTGGCTCGCCGGCCAGTTCCTCGTCGAGCTCCTGGTCGGCGCCAGTCGGTACGGCCGCGGCGAGCGGCTCTCCGCGCACTTCCGGGTCCGGGTCGGCGCGGTGCAGCACCTCCTCGGGCTGGTCCGGATGCGCGCCTCCACGGAGGACCGGGCCCGACTCGATGATCTGGACGTCTCGCGACGGGTGGACGCGGTGTTTCCCCGGGTGGCGGGCGAGATCGACGCGGCACTGCTCCAGCCGGTACCCGCCTGTGCCCGCGCGCTGCTCGCGGTGGCCGGGCGCCTGGTTCCGGACCTCATCCCCGCCGGGGTCCCCGGAGCCCTCGAACAGCTCTTCACCCGCGCCGAGCAGGCGGCACCGACCGGGGAATGACGCGCGCACCGCACGCGCTCCGGGTCGAGCGGCTCCGGCCGCGCGAGCACGACCTGCTCCGCCGCCTCTACGACGCCTATCTGGAGGAGCTCACGGGCCTCGGCGCGTCCTACCGGCGGCGCGTGGACGGCGCCTGGGAGTACCGCCCACCCGGCGGGGAGTGGGGACCGGATCACCTTTCGTACTGGCTCTCCGATGGGACCGAGCACCGGGTGCTGCTCTTCCGCACCGGCCGCCGGGTCGTCGGCTTCGCGATGGTCGGGCTGCTACCGGCCGCGTGGATGTCACACGGGATCGACGCCTGCATCTCGGAGTTCTACGTCGTCCCGGCAGCGCGCCGACGTGGGCTCGGCGAGACGGCGGCGCGGCGCATCGTCCGCCGCTGGAGAGGACGGTGGGAGATCTCCGAGGTCCCGGGAAATGCGCCGGCGATCGCCTTCTGGAGGACGATCGTGGGGCGCCATACCGGCGGCCGTTTCGAGGAGCTCGAGGTCCGCGGCGGTCCCGCCCAGCGCTTCAGCATCGAGTAGCGCGGGCTCGCGCGTCACCAGCGAACGACCTCCTCGGCCAGCCACGCATCCAGCCCGGCGGGATCGTGGAACACCCGGTGAGGCTCGTCCTCCCCGGGCCACTCGAACGCCGCGAGATGGCGCTCGAGCACGTGGGGCGCCACGCTGCCGCGCACCGGATGCCGGGCGTTCTCGGCGATTCGCCGGCGGATCTCCTCGAGCGACGCTCCGAGGACGAGCAGCACGCTGTCCCGGCCGGCCGCGGCGGCGACCCGCGCGAAGTCCGCGCGGAGGAAGCGGAAGCACAGCGTGTCGTCGACGACCACCCGCGCCCCGGGGACCGAGAGCAGGGTGCGGACCTCGTCGCGGGCCACTCCCACGGTCCTCCCCCACTCCGCATCGGGAATCCCCTGCCCGCCGTGCAGGCCGCGCCGGGCGTTGATCTCATCGAGGCTGACCACCCGGAAACCCCACCGCCGGGACAGATGCGCAGCGAGGGTGCTCTTGCCGGAGAAGGCCGGGCCACAGAGAAGAACGAGGGGAGGGGGCATTGCGATCGGCCGCACTGTCCAGGCGCGGGTGAGCATCATGCTCGTCCTGAGCGAGAGCCCGCGAGGGGATGCCACTGATCTCCACGGTACTCGCCGGGCCCATGAACCGGGTGACAGCTGCTCCAGCGCTGAACGTACGCAGCCCGAAACCGAGGCGCGGAGCCGAGCTCGGCCGGCCTGCGCGGTCTCCGGCGCTCGGACTGGTTAAGGAAGCTCCTTAACGGATTCCGGTAATTGGTTAAGGAACTTCCTTAACGAGTTCTGGCCCCGAAATTGCCCAGGACCTTTCCGAAGCTCGCACCGCTCTGGACGCCCGCGACATCACTGTCTGGCATGCTCCGGCGGCGTGCACTCGAGCATCCCTTGCCGTCCTCTGGGCCGCACCGGCCTGACCGTCTCGGTCCTCGGCCTCGGCGCAGGACGCATCGGCGGTCCGGAAACGTCCGACGGCGACGTCGATCGGCTGCTCGCGGCGGCTGCCGAGCTCGGAGTCACCCTCGTCGACACGGCGCGCAGCTACGGCTCCTCGGAGGAGCGTCTCGGCCGCGCGCTCCGGGCCCGGCGCGGCGCCTTCCTCCTCTCCACCAAGCTCGGATACGGCGTGCCGGGCGTCCCGGACTGGACCGGGCCCTCGGTCGAGGCCGGCGTCGACGGCGCTCTCGCCCGGCTCCGGACCGACGTCATCGACCTCGTGCATCTCCACTCGTGTCCCCGTGACGTCCTCGAGCGGGGTGAGGTCATCGAGGCGCTCCACCGTGCCGTTCTCGCGGGCAAGGTCCGCGTGGCCGCGTACTCCGGCGAGAACGACGCGCTCGACTGGGCCGTGCGCTCGGGCGCCTTCGGGGCGGTGCAGTGCTCGGTGAGCCTCGTGGACCAGGGCGTCCTCGCGGGGCCGGTGCCCGAGGCCTCGAGCCGCGGGCTGGGCGTGCTCGCCAAGCGTCCTCTCGGCAACGCGCCCTGGCGGTTCGCCACGCGACCGGAGGCGGAGGACGTCGCCGAGGCGTGGGAGCGCTTCCGGGCGCTCGGGCTCGACGCGGCGGGTGCGCCCTGGGATGCCCTCGCTGCCCGCTTCAGCGCATTCGCTCCGGGGGTCAGCTCCATCCTCGTCGGGACGGCGAACCCCGGGCACCTCGGCGCGGTCGCCCGCGCCCTCACCGACGGCCCCCTTCCCTCGCCCGTGCTGGATTCGATCCGGGCGTCCCACGCGAGTGTGGGTCGCGGCTGGGCCGGACGCATCTAGCCGTTGCCGCCACGCGCCGGCCCGTGCTTTTCATCGCCGACCGTGCGCCGACCCCTCCCCGCCCTCATCCTCGCGCTCTTCGCAAGCTGCGGGACCAGCGAGCCACCCCCGGAGACGCCGCAGGTCCCCGCCGAAGGGGATGCGCTCATCGTCCAGAAGGTGCTGGACGGGACGCTGGACGCGGACACCGCGCTGGCCGAGGTGGCGCGCGCGTCCGGCTGGCCGATCCACACCAGCCGCGGGTACCTCTTCGCCACCCGCGACCAGGGCCAGGGCCCGTACACCGTCGAGAGCCCGACCGGAGCCTTCGTTCCGACGGAGATGAAGAGCAACGCCGGCCTGGCCTGGGCGCTGGTGCAGGTCGCCTCACCCGCGGGGGCGGAGTATCGGTTCCACTCCGTGCAGGGGGATGCGTCCAGCGACCCCCTCTCTCGGAACTTCGCCTACGCCGCCGTCGGGACCGCCTCCTTCGTCACCCTCTCCGGCAAGCACCTCGAGCGCTGGCCCGGCGTGGGCGATGCGAAGATTCCGGCCCGCACGGTCCGGGTGCTGGTCCCCGGCGCTCCGCCGACCCACACCATGTACGCGATGGACGGGCAGAACCTCTTCGGCCCCACGCCGTTCGGCGGGTGGAGGCTCCAGGACGCCGCCGGGCCGACCACGCTGGTCGTCGGCATCGACAACACGCCGGACCGGATCTCCGAGTACACGCCGGTGCAGGACGTCCTCGGGGGCCAGCCGACCGGGGGCAAGGGAATCGACTACGCCGACTTCGTCGAGAAGACCGTCCGGCCCTTCATCGAGGCGCGATACGGCACGACGGCCCGCGTGGGGGTGATGGGGAGCTCGCTGGGCGGCCTCATCTCCTACGTCATCAAGCGGCGGTACTCCGCGTCCTACGAGTTCGTCGCCAGCCTCTCGGGGACGATGGGCTGGGGCTCGATCGCCCCCGGGGTGCACAACCCGACCGAGATCGAGGCCTGGTCCGCGCTCGGGAGCTGCCCGGCCGGACGGTTCTATCTCGATTCGGGCGGCGGCCCGGGCAGCGGCTGCGCGGACTCCGACGGCGACGGAATCCAGGACGACACACCGGATGCCGCCGACAACTACTGCGAGAACGTCCAGCTCCGGGACACGCTCGCCGCCCTCGGCTGCGGCACCCGGGTCGACTACGTCTTCAGCAGCGGCGCACCGCACCAGGAAGGCTCCTGGCGGGGGCGCAGCCCGGCCATCTTTGCTCTCTTCGAGGG
>DASROG010000147.1:0-3665 GCA_035646995.1 Myxococcaceae bacterium | reverse complement strand
GGAGGGGACCACCTTCCGGGTCACGCTTCCCGTCACCCTGGCGACGGTGCGCGGGCTCCTGGTGGGCGTGAGCGGCCGCGTCTATGCAGTCCCCCTGAGCAGCGTGCTCGACGTCCTGTCGCACGACGGCCGGCACGGCGTGACGGAGGATGGACGGCGCATGGTGCCGGTCAGGGGCTACAACATCCCGGTGGCCTCCCTGGCGGAGACCTTCGGGCTGCCGCGCCGCGCAGAGGGCGGGGTGTACCTGGTGGTGGTGGGCGTGGCCGAGCGCCGGCTGGGCCTGGTGGTGGACGCGCTCCACGGCCAGCGGGATCTCGTCACCCAGGCACTCGGGCCGCGGCTGGGCCAGGTGCCCGGCGTGTCCGGGGCCGCGGAGGTCGGGCACCATCACACCGTGCTGGTGCTCGACGTGGGTGCGCTGCTGGACGAGGTGCTCCGCGGCCCGCCCCTCCTGGTGGCGCAGGCATGAGCCAGGACCCCTCGAGCCTCGACGCGCTCCTGGCGCGGTTCCGCTACCGGCCGGAGGAGGAGTCCGGCGGCCTCGGCGAGCTCCCCGCCTCGAGCATCGAGGCTGACCGGCCGTCCGGTGCCGACGAGCTCCAGCTCCTCACCTTTGGTCTCGGGGCAGGCGAGTACGCCGTGGTCCTGGGCACGGTGACCGAGATCCTCCGCGCACGCACGCTCACCGAGATTCCCCGGGCGCGGCCTCCGCTGCTCGGGGTGCTGAACCTCCGGGGCACCATCACCCCGGTGTACGACCCGTCGCTGCGGCTCGGGCTGCCGGTGACGGCGCCATCCCGTGCCGGACCCGACTGCGCGCGGCCGCCCCGGGCGGCGCGGATCCTGGTGGTCCGCACCGCGCTGGGTCCGGCGGGGTTGTGGGTCGACCGGGTGCGAGGAGTGCAGCGCGTCCGGCCGGTTGCGCTGGAGCGGCCGCGGGGCGGGCCGACCGGAGGGGTGGTCGGCGTGCTTTCTGCGGCCGAGGGAAGCTGTACCGTGGTGGATCCGGAGTGGCTCCTCCGGTGAGCAGAGATGCGGAGGCGGTGGACGTCTGTGCCTTCTGGGTGGGCGACGCCGTCTACGGGATCGACGTCGCGCGGGTGGACGAGATCCTCCCCCGGGTCGTCCCGCTGCCGGTCGCCGATGCCCCGGCGCACGTGGAGGGCGTGGTGCACGTGCAGGGGACCGCGGTCCCGATCGTCGACCTCCGCCGGCTGCTCCCGGGAGGAGCTCCGCCGCGGACCGCCAAGCCCAAGGTGATCCTCGCCCGCCTCGGGCGCCGCCGGGTGGGCCTGCGTGTCGATGGCATGGCAGGGGTGAGGCGCTACACGGTGGCGGAGATCCGGCCCGCGAGCGCGGTCCCGGGAGTGCTGGCCATCGCCGGGGATGAATGCCGGCTCCTGGATCTCCGGGAACTGCTGGCAGATCGCCCTGCGTACGGGCCCCCGGACCTGTAAACTGGAGTCACGTTCTCCCCATGAGAGGTTTTCGCGTCCTGGTGGTCGACGACTCGCGTGCCGCGCGCCAGGTGCTGGTCGCGGCGATGACCTCGCTCGGTTCGGACACCTGTGACGAGGCCGCCGACGGAGCCGAGGCGCTGAAGCGCTTTGCGTCCGGCGAGTACGACCTGGTGGTCACCGACGTGCACATGCCGCGGCTCGACGGGCTGAAGCTCATCCACCACATCCGGACCGGTGCCCGGCGTGCGCGGGTGCCGATCCTGGTGGTGACCACCGACCGGACCGAGGCCGAGCGAGCGCGGGCGATGGGCGCCGGAGCGAGCGCCTTCCTCTCCAAGCCTGTCGGGCCGGAGGACGTGAGCCGGGCCGCGGCCTCGCTGCTCTCCGCGTCGCCCTGACGCAACGTCGTCGCCGCCGCTGAGCGGAAGTCCGTGCTCGCTCGGTTTCTGGATGTGCGCCGCCCGCTCCGAGCTGCCCCTGTCACACCCGGCAAAGCACGACTTCCGGACAAGTGCTGCTTGCGGCGCCACTCCGGTGCGGTGCGCGTTGCCGGAGAAGTGACCCTTCGGCTGCGCAACGGGGCCTCGCTGCTCGGGCAGGCTCCCGGATCGACCGATGCAGCACCCCCTCGCGTGGCGCGAATGCTCGCGCCCGTGCCGGGGGTGCCCGATGAGGACAGCGAGTGGATGGTTCCGGGCCGTGGTGGTTGCCGTGGTCCTGGGTGGAGTGGCCTGTGAGTCTCCCGATGCCAGGTCGACGGGAGGGTCGGGCTTCGCGAG
This sequence comes from Myxococcaceae bacterium, assembly GCA_035646995.1. Lineage (GTDB taxonomy): Bacteria > Myxococcota > Myxococcia > Myxococcales > Myxococcaceae > RPRB01. The sequence goes on along the minus strand of DASROG010000147.1, from coordinate 1,423 downwards.
CAAACCTGCAGGCCCGGGCACTCGACCGGAGAGCTGGAGGCTGATTCCCAACCGCTTCGGGCTCTCCAGGACGATGACCGCGAGCGGAACGGCGCTGAGCGACGCCCAGAATCCGTTCTTCCAGACGCTCGGGCAGAACGGCCGCTCGTGCAGCAGCTGCCACGTCCCCGAGGCTGGGATGACCATCACTCCGGAGTTCGCGCGGGAGCGTTTCGAGCAGACCGACGGGATGGACCCGCTGTTCCGGACGGTCGACGGGTCCAGCTCTCCCCTCGCGGACGTGTCCACCGTCGAGGCCCGGCGCAGCGCCTACGCGCTCCTGCTCGACCGGGGCCTCATCCGGGTCGGAATCGGCGTGCCGGCGAACGCCGAGTTCGAGCTGGTCGGCGTCGAGGACCCGTACGGCTTCGCCAGCGCGCGGGAGCTCTCCCTGTTTCGCCGGCCGCTCGCGGTTACCAACCTGCGCTTCCTCAGCACCGTGATGTGGGATGGGAGGGAGACCTTCAAGGACGCCGCGTCCAGCAACGGCTTCGCCACGCTGCACTTCAATCTCGTCGACCAGGCGAACGCCGCCACCACCGGGCACGCGCAGGCAGCGCGCGAGCTGACCCAGGCGGAGCGAGAGGCGATCGTCTCCTTCGAGATGGAGGTTCACACCGCGCAGGTCTGGCATTTCCCGGCCGGCTCGCTCGCCGCGGACGGTGCGCAAGGTGGCCCGGAGCCTCTGGTCACCGAGGAGTTCTACTGGGGGATCAACGATCCGCTCGGCGCCGATCGCACCGGACGCCCCTTCGACCCGACGGTCTTCACCCTCTACGACGCCTGGCACTCAGCGGGACATCCGAGCGAGGAGGTCGCGGCCGCACGAGCGGCGATCGCCCGGGGACAGGAGGTGTTCAATCACAAGCCGCTCGCGATCGTGGGGGTCTCCGGGTTGAACGACGACCTCGGTGTCGCCTCCATCCCCGGCACGTGCACCACCTGTCACGACACGCCCAACGCGGGGAACCACTCCGTGCCGGCGCCGCTGCGGATCGGCTCGGATGCGGTCGAGCCCGTGGGCGGCCTCAACGTGGCGGGGCTCCCCGTGTACACGCTGCGCAACCTGACGACCGGGGAGCTCACGCGGACGACCGATCCCGGCCGCGCCCTGGTCACCGGCCGCTGGAAGGACATTGGCCGCTTCAAGGGCCCGACGCTCCGGGGACTCGCCGCACGCGCGCCGTACTTCCACAACGGCTCGGCGGCGCGGCTCGAGGACGTCATCAGCTTCTACGACGCGCGCTTCGAGCTCGGCCTGACCGAGCAGGAGAAGGCGGACCTGCTGGCCTTTCTCTCTGCCCTCTAGCGAGTGGTCCGGGATGACCGATCCGGGGAGTCGGGGCGGGCGGGGCGAGTGACGGATCGCCCCGCCCACCTGACC
>DASROG010000146.1:0-4475 GCA_035646995.1 Myxococcaceae bacterium | reverse complement strand
CTCCAGCGGATGGCGGACTGGGCCCGGGAGCTCGACCCGGATCCCGCTGCCTACCGAGCGGTTGCCGAGCGCGCCGGCGCCTCGTCCAACCGGTGCTTCTGGAATCCCGACACCGGCTGCCTGCTCGACGTGGGGGACGCGCCCGAGGGCGACGACCCGATGCTCCGCCCCGGATCAGATCTTCGCCATCAGCCTCACCCATCAGGTGCCGGACCCCGGCCGATGGCAGGCGGTGCTAGGTGGGCCTGCGCACGCTGCCGCCGCGTACCACCAAGGCACGATCTGGCTCTGGCTCTCTGGAGCGTCGCCGAGTCGCTCCCGGTCTGGCTGGCGACCGCCGCGCGCTTCACGGACGGCGATCCGGACGCCAGGATGCCCGTCGGCACGCCACCCGTGCCGCCCGGGGCCGGGGCGCCACGCCAGGCGGCGTGCGATGCCCCGTGGAGGGTTCCGCCGGAGGGGGGCGGTCAGCACCTTGAAACCGTCAACCCTTTCCGGAGATGGTTCGATGCCCCTGACCCACAGGCTCGCGCTGGTGGCGATGTTCGCCGGCGCCTCAGCCTTCGCCCAGACGACGAGCGGCAGCACCGGAACCCCCGGCACCGCGGCGGATCCCGCGCCCACAACCCAGAGCGATCGGGCGACGACCAGCGCCAGGCCCCCGGGCGCCACCGACACCGGCAAGAGCGCGGCGAGCATGAGCCCCTCGGGCGTGCTCTCGATGCTTCACCAGGTGAACCAGGACGAGATCCGCCTGGCCCGCACCGCCCAGTCCAAGGCGCAGAACGACAAGGTGAAGGACTACGCCAAGGACATGATCGACGACCACACCGCGCTGGACAAGAAGATCGGCGAGTTCGTCCAGAAGGACGGCAAGGGCAAGGTGACGCTCTCCTCGAGCCAGATTCCGCCCCAGAAGCGCCAGGAGCTGAAGACCATGGTTGACGACGCCGAGCGGAAGCTGACCTCGGCCAGCCCGGGCGCCGCCTTCGACCAGAGCTACATGTCGGCGATGGTCGAGAGCCACGAGGCGGTGCTCTCCGACCTCGAGGCTGCCCTTCCCTCGCTCAAGGGCCAGGACAAGGTGCAGGACCTCGTCTCCGACGCGCGTGACTCGGTGAAGAAGCACCGCGACCACGCGGTTGACGTGATGAAGGACCTCAACCGCAGTCCCGCGACCGGCGGGAGCGGCACCCAGGGCACCGGCGGCTCTGCCCCCAGCCCGAGCTCGGCGACGACCCCCGGCTCCACCACGCCCAGCACCAGCGGCGCCACCGGCCGCTAGTCGTGTCGAGAAACAAAGCTCGACTGGCCCCCGGGGACGCCTCCGCGCCCCTTCCCCGGGGGCTTTCGTCGTCCGGTCCGCCCCGCGGTGGCGCTAGGCTTCGCCGCCCGTGCCTGCCCACTGGCTGATCAAGAGCGAGCCCTCCGCGTACGCCTTCGCGCGCCTCCAGGCGGACGGCCGGACCGAGTGGACCGGGATCCGGAACTTCGAGGCGCGGAACAATCTGCGGGCGATGGTGGTCGGTGACCTGTGCCTCTACTACCACTCGGTCGAGGAGAAGGCCGTGGTGGGAGTCGCTCGGGTGTCGAGGACCGCGCGAGCCGATCCGACCGCGCCGGGAGAGGACTGGGCGTCGGTGGAGGTCGAGCCCGTCGAACCGCTGGCCACGCCGGTGACGCTGGAGCGCATCCGTGCCGACCCCGCGCTGAAGGACTTCCAGCTCCTCACCCGGGGCCGTCTGAGCGTGGTGCCGGTCACTCCGGGCCAGTACGCGCGCGTGCTCGCCCTGTCGCGCCAGCGCCAGCCGCGATCCTCGCGGGCCCCGCCGCCGAAGAAGTCCCCGGCGGGACGGCGCGACCGGAAGCGCGCCCGCTGAGCGTCTTCCGACGCAGGAAGCATCGACCGTCGGGGGGAGCAGGTCGAGGACGGGACCCGGCCGGGCGGTACTTTCTGCACGTGGGAGGGCTTGCCACGTGCAGAAAGGATCACCGGGCTGCATCGCCCGAGGCGGTGCCGGAGAGTGCGGGGCTCAGCTGAGCACCGGCGTCTGCACCACCTCGGGCTGCGGCATGGCGGTGAACGCAGCCGCCAGGAGCCGCCGCGCGTTCCCCTGGAGATCGGGGAAGGCCGTGCACCCGATGGACGCCGCGGTGCGGACGATGCGGCCGTCTACCTGGAAGCGCGCGCGGTCGAACCGCTCCACCAGCCGCGAGCGGACCCACGGCAGGCCTTCCTGTGGCGTGGAGGGAAGGAGGACGGCGAAGCGGTCGTCCGCCACCCGCGCCACGACGTCGGCCTCACGGCAGGCCTGGAGCAGCACCGTGCTCGCATACAGCACCAGCCGGTCCGCCATCGCCCGGCCGAAGTTTCGCCGCAGGTGGCGAAACCCCTGCAGCTCGATCCCCAGGACCCCGAAGCCACCGCCGTGGCGTTCGCAGCGGCGCAGCTCCTGCTGCACGAAGGCGGTCATGGCGCGGCGGCTCCAGGTACCGGTCAGCCGATCCCGCAGCACGGCGATCTCGTCCTCCGCCGGCCGGGCCATCCGCCGCACGCCCTCGCGGAAGCGGAGCAGGCCGCGCACGCGGGCCACGAGCTCCCGCAGCTCGAGCGGCTTCGCGAGCGCATCCACGCCATGCCCCCGCTCGATCACGTGGAGCCGCACGTCCGGGTCCGGCGCGTCCAGCAGGTAGATGAAGGGCACCGCGCCGCTGGCCAGCCTCTGGAGGCGCCGGGCCACGGCCACCGATGCGAACCCCGGTGCGTGCGCCGCCATCAGCACCACGTGCGGGCGGAACAGCGTCCAGAGCGGGAGCGCGGCCTCCGCGCTCCCCAGCGCGATGACGTGCAGCCCCGCCTCGCGAAGCGCCTCCCCCACCTGGGTCCGGGCGGCCTCGGACTCGTCGACCACCATCACCCTCGGCGTGTGTGGGTCCTGCTGGGGCACGGTCGTTTTTCCAGGGACGCCTCGCCCGGCATCCGTCAGAAGTTCAGGCTCCGGCTCGCCCCGAAGGGGGAGCCGGGCGTGCCTTAGGCAACGCCCGTGCCACGTAGCCTGGCCTCGAGCGCCGCCCCGTCCAACCGGAGCCGGGAGACCTCCGTCCCGTCGAGGGTGACGACCGGAACCGCGTGTCGGTACCGCTCCCAGGTGTCAGCGTGGTCCCGGATGTCCACCACCTCCAGGACGAAATCGACCCGGGTCCGGATCTCCTCGAGCACCCGTCGTGCCTCCACGCACAGCGAGCAGCGGGGTTTCGTGTAGATCCGAACCGTCACGCCTGTGACACTAGCGCTCATGCGCGGCCTTCTGGGCGACCTTGCGACCATGCCTCTCCGCGACCTGGTGGCCTATCTCGGCAACCGGAAGGCGACCGGCACGCTGCTGGTCGAGCGCCCGGACGAGCGACACCAGGTGGTCATCCGGGAGGGCGCGGTCATCCAGGCCGGAAGCAACGCTCCGCGCGAGTACCTCGCCCAGTTCCTGATGAACATGGGGATGATCACCGAGGACGAGTACACCGAGGCCTTCCAGCAGCAGCTCGCCACCAAGGTCGCGCTGGGGAAGATCCTCGTCGACTCGGGCAAGGTCCCGGAGGACGCGGTCCGGAACGCGCTCTCGCTCAAGTTCCGCGAGGCGCTGCTCGGCTGCTTCGACTGGACGGAGGGCCGCTTCACCTTCACGCCCGGCGACGCCGCCACGCCGGTGCACGGGCTGGACGTGAGCGTCAGCCTCCTCGACGTCCACCGCGAGGCGGACCTCCGGCAAACCGCGTGGCGCGCGATCCGCGAAGTGTTCCCCACCGGCCGAGTGCGGCTCCGGATCGACCGGGAGCAGCTCGCCGGCCCGCCGGAGCCGGGAAGCCTGGACGACCGGCTATACGCCCTCATCGAGGAGGGCGCCACCATCGATGACCTGGTGCTCGGGCTTCACTCCACCGACTTCTTCCTCTACCAGCGGCTGTTCGCGCTGCACCGGCTGGGCGCCATCTCGGTCGTCCCCACCGAGTCGCCGACCGTGCCCACCGAGGTCCCGGAGGTGCTCGGCAGCGAGCAGGGCCCGGACGAGATCCTCCGGGCAGCGCAGGCCTATTACGCCTCGGGCAACGTCGGCGACGCCGCCGCGCTCGCTCGCCGCGCGTACGAGGTCTCTCCCTCCGCCCAGACCGCGAACTTCCTTCGCCAGGCCGAGGCTGCGCTGGCGGACCAGCTGAAGGCCGAGCTGGTGCACGGGGGGAAGGTTCCGCGGCTCAAGGTGTCCCCCGGCCTCGTCCGGCAGATGCCGCTCAGCGCCCCGGAACGCTATCTGCTGTCGCGCATCGACGGCCAGCGAACGGTGGAGGCCATCATCCAGGTCTCCCCCATCCACGAGCTGGACGCGCTCCGGTGCTTCAAGGGCTTCGTCGACCAGGGGCTGATCGACCTGCGCTGACCGAGGCCAGCCGACCCGCGCCACCCACCGCTTCCAGCCCCAGGC
>DASROG010000145.1:0-9587 GCA_035646995.1 Myxococcaceae bacterium | reverse complement strand
GTCGCGCTCCGTCCAGGCCTCCGCCTCGGGGAGGGGAACCCGGAACTCGGCGGCCAGCGCCCGTGACAGATCGCGACCGCCGCCGGGGAAGGTCCGTGCGAAGAGCAGGCCCTCCGCCGGCCGGCCCACCGCGATGCTGGTCCGACGGTGGCCGATGTCGATCACGGCCAGCGCGGCCCCGGGCGCCACCTCGAACCGCTCGGGCGCGGCGAGGAACAGGTTCTGGTACGCGATGGCGGGGTGGGTCACCACCCGTGGATCGAGACCGCGGCCCGCGAGCGTCTTGAGCAGGTCGGCCAGCTCCTCCCTCCGCACCAGCCCGACGATCAGATCCGTCGCGTTCGCCCGGCGGCGAGTCACCTGGTGGTCGAACACCACCTGCGACAGCTCGAAGGGCAGCTCGCCCTCAACCTCGAAGGGGAGGGTGGCCGCGATGCGCTTGGCATCGGTGAAGGGGAGGGTGAAGGCATGGGTGGCGAGGGAAGGGCCGGGGAGCGCCACCACCACCTGGTCCGGAGCCCAGGGGTTCTCGGCCAGGAACACCGCCAGCGCCTCCTCGAGCGGGGCCTCGTCGGCCCGCCGCGTCTCGGCCCAGCGCAGCACGGACGTCCCCCGGCCGGTCGTCTCCAGCAGCACGCCCTTGAGCGAGTAGCTGCCGAGGTCCAGCCCGAGCACCCGCGCCATCAGTCCGCCCTCCAGTACAGCACCCGTCCCAGACCGTCCCGCGCGGGGTCCGACAGGCGGATGACCGCGGTGACCCGTCGCTCGACGTCCCCGGCATTGCCGGTGGCCACGATGCGGTAGGTGTCGCTCTTGTCGCCGAGGAAGGTGTTGGCCGTGGTTCCGGCGGTCCCTTGCCGCTGGACGACCTGGGGGTTGACCGCGATGCCCGCGGTCTGCACCACCATGACGAAGTCCTGCACCGAGAAGCCCATGGGCATCATCGCCTTGGCGGCGCGGAGCTTCTGGACGATTCCGTCGAGGAACACCGGGTCGCTGAGGCGCGGATCGGGGCGCGAGGGGTCGGCGATGCTGCGGATGGCGAGGGCGATGAGGAGCGGGTCGTCGCTGTTCACGTTCAGGGGAGCGTTGGGGTCGGGGTACACGGTGAGCCGGTCGCCGAACGCGGCCATGAACCGGTCGGTGATCCCGTTGACCAGGTACAGCTCGCCCAGCGAGTCGAACCAGGCGTTCTTCGGCCGGTAGCGCGGAGTGTAGCGCGCGTAGAGCGCCGACTCGTCGGAGAAGCCCGGCTGGAGCACCACCTGCCCCAGGGCGGTGACGTTGAGCGCGGACTGGGTCTCGTCGTCGTCCACCCAGTCCTTGAGGGCGATGAGGACATCGTTGGGGTTGGCCCGGATGCGATTGGCGTCCTCACGGTCGAAGACGAAGTCGAACCGCTTGTCCGAGACCAGGTTGTAGACCCGCTGCACCGCGCCCTGGGCGGAGCCGGTCTGCAGCCCCGCCAGCGCGTTCACGTTCAGCTTCTCCTGCTCGTCCTCGATGCGGGCGTCGAAGCAGCCGGCGAAGCCGCCGTACTGCACTCGCCCCTGCTCGTCGAGGCCTCCTGCGCCGGCGATGGCGAACTTCCCCCGCCGTCCCTCGCCAGACTGGGGCACCACCTTCTGGAGGAGAAGACAGTCGAGCTTGGCCATGCGCCAGAGCTGGAGGTTGATGCCCTGGGCGGCGCCGGGCAGCGCGCCGGTGCTCCGATCGAGCTGCTTCTGGAACAGCAGCAGCATCCGGGCGAGGCCGATGCTGCTCTTCGCCAGGTACTCGGCGCGGAGCGCGTCGCGCTGGTGGGTGGCGAGCTCCAGGTCAACCCGGGTCTGGAAGGCGAACTCGGCCGCCACCGCGGTGAGGATGGCGATGGAGACCGTGACCATCAGGAGCGTGACTCCTCGCTGGTGTCGGGGCCGTCGCATCAGAACCTCGGAATCTCCGTGTTGAGGACGACGCGGGCCTGGGTCACGTACCGCGCCTCACGCCCAGTCTCGTCCACGGCGGAGATGGTGACGCGCACCCGCACCGGAAGAATGGACTTCTTCTCGATGCGCCGGGTGTCCCACTCGTCCACCCAGTCCTTCTTGTCCGAGTCCCAGTAGGCGAAGTCGATCCGCTTCACGTTCTCCACCAGGACATCCTCGGTGCCGCCCCTATCCATCCGGTCGTCGAGGAGCGAGTCCTCGCGCCGCATCAGGTTCATCTGCGACTGCCCCCCGGGACCGGAGGTGGTCTTGGTGTAGTACTCGACCACCATCTGATCGGACTCCTTGGCGTCGGCGTACAGCCGCTGGTGGGCCATGGAGGTGAAGAGCAGCCGGTCACGCGCGCCGATGAAGTTGGTGGGTCGGTCGTTCTGGTCGCGGTAGCGTCGGGTGTCGTAGTGGTCGCTGACGAAGGCCGAGGAGATCTCCCGGACCATCCGTTCGGTCCCTGTCCGAAGGGTGCGGTAGCGGTCCGCCTCGCCCTCCACCAGCTCCTTGGCCCGGTAGCCGGTCTGGAAGGCGGCGCTGATGAGCACGCCCATCATCGCGGTGATCGCCACCGCGATGACCACCTCCAGGAGCGTGAAGCCTCGCGCGGGTCTCATTGGCGGATGGGGCGGCCCTGAGGGTCGAGCGGGGTGCCGGGGGGAGTGTTGCCGCGGATGGGGCTGAAGGGCGGCTGCCCGAGCGTACCGGTGCCAAGAGGCGAGGAGCCGGGCGGGCCGCCCTGCTGGCCAGGAGTTCCTGGAGCTCCCGGCACGCCGGGGGCGCCGCTGGACAGCGCCGCGCCGGGAGTCCCGTTCCGGTCGGAGCCCTGGCGCAGCGAGAACACGTCGTTCACGACGTCGATGCTCTCGGTGCGCCGCCCGTCCTTCCAGCTGACGGTGAGGTGCACCTCGCGCACGCTCCTCTGGATCTGCTGGAGGAGCTGCTGCATCTGCGTCTGGGCGAGCGCGGCGAAGGGACCGAGCGCCTGGAGCCCCGAGGCGCCCGTGGCACCGGGCGGGAGAGCGCTGGATCCACCTCCGTACTGCTGCTGCACCTGAGAGAGGGCGCCCGAGCCGGCGAGTCCCTTCAGCGCGCCGGCGACCCCACCATCGCGTCCGCCGCCGAGCAGCGCAGCCAGCCCGGAGGCGCCGTCCGTCCCCGGAGGGATGTTGAACAGGGCCTCGAGGAGCTTGTCCGGGGAGAGCTCGGTGGTGCGCGGAGCGAGGATCTGGGCCTTCCAGGTGTAGGCCTCCCAGCCCTCGGCGCGGAAGTCGCCGGAGATCTCCCGGTCGTCGTTGTCGAACCCCTTGTCGTAGAGGTCCTGCTCGATGTCGGTCATCTTCGAGCGGGCGAGCATGGTGGCGATGGTGATCCGCTTGGCGTAGGCGTGGCTGGCCACCGCCCCGGCGTTGAGGTCGAAGATGGCCAGGAGCGCGAGCCCGAGGATCGCCAGGGCCACCACCACCTCGAGGAGGGTGAAGCCGTGCCTCATGACTTCGGGACCTCCGGCTCGCCATCGACGATGGAGGTCTTGCCGGTGAGCGGTGAGACCAGCAAGGTCCAGACGTTCTTGCCCTGCCGGACGGTGACCTGCGCCCGCTCGGTGTAGCCCTGGGGGAAGAAGTAGAGGTAGGCGAGCCCGGTGTCGATCTTCGCCTTCTGGTGCGAGGTCCACACCGAGACCCGGACCCCGCTCATCTTTCGCGGCTGGATCTCGGCGGTGGTGAAGGCGGAGTACGCCGCGGCCTTCTCCACCCGGGCCTTCTCCGCGTCGAGGACGTCGAGGAGGCTGGAGCCGGAGGAACCGTAGGAGCCGTAAGACCCGGACCCGCTCGCGGCGGACCGAGGGTCCGGTGGGGGCTCGGTCGCCCGGGTGCCACCGCGGCTGTTCTTGCGGTAGGCCTCGACCGCGGCCTTCGTGGCGTCGCGGATCTCCTGGTCTCGGTCCATGGCCGAGGTCACCGGGCCGCTGGCGCACTCCGCGCGGTAAGCGAACTCGGCCGAATCGTCGCGCGGCAGCAACAGCACCAGCCGGCAGGTCTTCCCGGTGAGCGCCGCGGTGTCGTACAGCGAGCGTGTCGCTCCGCCGAGCTCGCCCATTGCTTTGCGCGCGCGGGCGCCGGTGAGCGCGCCGAGCCCGAGGATGAGCGCGGCGAAGAGCGTCCCGGCCACGGTCAGCGCGATCATCAGCTCGATGAGGGTGAAGCCTCTGTGCGCGCGGCGGGACATCAGCGGGCGGAGACCTCCGCGCGACGATTGGAGATCAGCACAGTGTTTGCCGCGAGGAACAGACGCCCGAGCGCGACCAGGTACACGACCGCGGCCGTGACGGCGTCACGAAGGACGGTCCGAGCTCGGGAGGTTCGGCTCACGGCTTCGCGACGGCCGCCGGGCGGTTGGTGATGTCCGTGTTCACGCCATCACCGCCAGGCGTGCCGTCCGCCCCGTAGGAGGTGATGACCGGCCGGCCTGACTCGAGCAGGTACACGTAGTCGTTGCCCCAGGCGTCCTTGGGGGGCTTGTCGATGACCTGCATGTCGAGCAGCGCCTTGAAGCCCGTCGCCGTGTCCGGGTACTTGCCGGTGCGTGCGTAATAGAGCTTCAGCCCGTTCTCGAGATTGCCGATGTCGAGCTTGGTCCGGTCGACACGCGCCTCGTTGATCCGGGGAATCACCGCCACGGTGACCGCGCCGGCGATCAGGCCGAGGATCACCAGCACCACCATGATCTCGATCAGCGTCATGCCGCGTGGGGCGCGGCGTCCCTTGAACTTCCGGTTCATGGAGTGACTCCCTCCGCCACTGGGCGGACCTGGGGATAAAGTGCCCGGGCCTGCGCACCAGGCCCGTACAAGGCGATTCCCAGCCCGAGCAGCGCGACGACGACCGCGAGCACCGTCGCCGCGGTCACGCCGGTGATCCATCGCTCGAAGGTGGAGCTCGGAGGATTCATCGGATGGCCGTGTTGAGCTGGAGGATCGGCATCAGGATGCTGAAGGCCACGAAGGCCACCGCGACGCCCATGGCGACGATGATCAGCGGCTCCATCAGCGCGGTGAGGGCGCCGATCCGGACGCTGACCTGGTTCTCGTAGCTGTCTGCGACGTTGAGCAGCATCTCCTCCAGCTGCCCGGAGCGCTCGCCGATCGCGATCATGTGGTGCACCAGCGGCGGGAACTCGCCCGAGCGCTTCAGCGGCCCGGCGATGCTCTCGCCCTCCCGGATCGCGTCGCGGGCGTTCTCCACCACCGAAGACAGGACACTATTGCTGATCACGTTCTTGGTGATGTCCATCGCGGTGAGCAGCGGAACACCGCTCCGGAGCAGGGTGGCCAGCGTCCGGCTGAAGCGGGAGATGGCCAGCATCCGCACCAGGCTCCCGAACACCGGCGCTCGGAGGACGAAGCGGTCCCACACCGGCCGCCCCGTCGGACTGGTCTTCCAGCGGAAGAACCCGAAGATGGCCAGGCCGAGCAGCGGGAACAGGATCCACCACCAGGTGGCCAGGGTGTTGCTGGTGAAGATCAGGAACCGGGTGGTCCAGGGGAGCGTCACCTTCATGCTCTCGAAGATCTTGGTGACCTTCGGGACGACCACCGTCATCAGCAGGCCGAGGATTCCGCTCCCGATGATGGTCATGATCACCGGGTAGATGAGGGTGGCCAGCACCTTCTGGCGGAGCTTCGCCTGTCCCTCGGTGAAGTCGGCCAGCCGCGCCAGCACGGCGTCCAGGGCACCCGATGCCTCGCCGGCACGCACCATGTTCACGTAGAGCGAGCCGAAGATCTTCCCGTGCTGGGCGAGCGCGTCCGCCAGCGAGCTTCCCTCGTTCAGGCGGGTCTTCACGTCGGAGACGATCCGCTTCAGCCGTTCCTTCTCGGTCTGGTCGACCAGGGCGGTGAGCGCCTCGACCAGCGTCACCCCGGCGTGGAGCAGGGTGGAGAGCTGACGGGTGAAGATCGCCACGTCGTCGGAGTTGACCCGGCCCCGGAGAAGCTTCCCGAGCTGGACGTCACGGCTGCCGAGCGCTGGCCTCGGCTGGGCGACGGCGGTTCCGTTCTGCTTGCGCGGAGTGACCGACTCGCGCTCTGCCAGGACGTCGGTGAGGAAAACCCCGGAGCGCTTGAGCTGCTGGCGCAGCGAGCGGCTGCTGTCCGCCTCCAGCAGGCCCTTGACCTGTTTTCCGGCGGGGGTGAGCCCTTTGTACTCGAAGACCGGCATGGAACGTCAGATGTCTTCCTGGGTGACGCTCAGCACCTCGGCCAGAGTGGTCTCCCCGGCTAGAACCTTGCGCGCCCCGTCGTCGAGAAGGGTGCGCATGCCCTTGGCCACCCCTGCCTTCTTCATCGAGCCGCTGTCCACGTTCTTCAGCGCTAGCTGGCGGATGTCGTCGTCGACCATCAGCATCTCGTAGATGCCGGTGCGTCCTCGGTAGCCGTTGCCGCCGCAGGCATCGCAGCCCTTGGCCCGGTAGATGGTGGGGTTGCCCGCTCGGGCCACCGCCTCGGGAGTGAGGCCGACCTCCTTCAGCTCCTCCGCGGTGGGGTGGTATGCCTCGCGGCATTCGGGGCAGAGCCGGCGCACCAGTCGCTGGGCCATCACCGCGGTCAGCGAGGAGGCCACCAGGAAGGGCTCCACTCCCATGTCCACCAGCCGGGTCACCGCACTGGCAGCGTCGTTCGTGTGCACGGTGGAGAAGACCAGGTGGCCGGTGAGCGACGCCTGGATGGCGATCTCCGCCGTCTCCCGGTCGCGGATCTCGCCCACCAGGATCACGTCGGGGTCCTGGCGGAGGAAGCTTCGCAGCCCGGCGGCGAAAGTCAGGCCGATCTTTGGATTGATCGCCATCTGCCCGATGCCGCGGATCTGGTACTCCACCGGATCCTCGACGGTGAGGATGTTCAGGTCCGGGGTGTTGATCCGGCTCAGCGCCGCGTAGAGGGTCGTGGTCTTCCCCGAGCCGGTGGGGCCGGTAACCAGGACGATGCCGTGCGAGCGGCGGATCACCTGGTCCATCAGCGCCATGTCGGCCGGCGCCATCCCGATCTCCGGGAGGTCGAGGATGGTGGTGGCCTTGTCCAGAAGCCGCATCACGATCCGCTCGCCGAACGTACAGGGAATGGTGGAGAGGCGGATGTCGATGTCCCGGCCGGCCAGCTTGATCCGGATCCGTCCGTCCTGCGGCAGCCGTTTCTCGGCGATGTTGAGCTGCCCCATCACCTTCACCCGGCTGACGATGCTGTTCTGGTAGCGCTTGGGCGGCTTGATGACCTCGTGGAGCACGCCGTCGATGCGGAAACGCACCAGCAGCTCTCGCTCCATCGGCTCGATGTGGATGTCGCTGGCCCGCTCCTTGGCGGCGCGGAAGAGCAGGGAGTTCACCAGCCGGATGATCGGGGCTTCGTCGTCGGTATCGAGGAGGTCCTGCGGCTCCTCCAGCTCGTGGGCCAGGCTCTGGAGGTCCTGGGCCTCCATTTCGCCCACCAGCTGCTCGGCCTCGTTCAGCGCCCGGTCGTAGACGCCGTTGATCGCATCGACGATCACCGCCGCCACCGCCACCCGGGGCGAGACGTTGCGCTGGAGCAGCATCCGGGCGTGGTCGAGCACCGTGGTGTCCAGCGGATCCGCCACCAGGAGCGCCACCGCTTCGCCCTCCAGCCCCACCGGGAGGATGAGGGCCTGCTTGGCGAAGTTGATCGGCACCTGCCGCACCAGCTCTGCGTCGACCGCATCGAGCGAGACCTGCGCCACGTAGGGAAGGTCCAGTTGGAGGGCGAGCGCCTTGGCCACGTCCTCGGAGGTGACCGCCTTGCGCGCCACCAGCACCTCGCCGAGCCGCCCGCCCTCGTCCGTCTGTGCCCGGAGCGCCTCGTCCAGCGCGGCCTCGCTCAGGCCGGCCACGGCGCGGAGGATCTCCCCCAGCGGGCGCCCGACCATCGAGGTCTGCGCCGGAGAGGGAGGAGGAGGGAGCTCGACGGGTTCACGCATGGGGGTTGATTAGCGGGGCTGGACCTGCAGGCGCTCGTCCGAGGGTGGCGGAGGTGGATTCTGGGCCGGCGCAGGCGTGGTCTGCGCCGGGGGCTGAGACTGCTGGACGTTGCCCGAAGGCGGGGCCTCCGGAGCCGCCGTGCCCGGAGCCGGCGTGGCGGGGGAAGGCGCGCCGGGAGCCGCGGGCGAGGGAGTCACCGTCACCCCGGGGCCGAGCGGTCCGGCGGGCGTGGGCGCCGCGGAAGGTGCGGGCTGGCCCTGCTGGAGCAGGTCCCGTCCGATGTCTGCGGGCGAGCTGGGAGCCTCCCCCGACCGACTGCGTGGGGCCCCGGGAGCGAGCTGGCCGGGGCGGAAGATCTGCTCGCCTGGCAGACCGGGGCCGCCGTTCTCCACCTTCTGCTCCTCCCGCATGACGATCTGATTCAGCTTCGCCAAGGGGCCGGGCTTCCGGCCGAAGTCGATGGGAACGTCGTAGCCCGGGAGCTGCCCGTAGAACTCCTCCACGAAGCGCTGCCGCTCGGCCATCTTCTTCTCGAAGATCCGGCGGAAGTCCGAGGCGTCGCGGATGATGTAGGGGGTCAGGAAGAGGAGAAGATTCACCTTCACCTTGCGGCGAGTGGTCTCCCGGAAGAGGTAGCCGAGGAGCGGGATGTCGCCGAGGATCGGCACCTTGCCGATCGACTCGATGCTCCGCTCCTGCATGATGCCGCCGATGACCACCGTCTCCTGGTCCTTGGCGACCACGGTGGTCTTGGCGGTGCGCTTAGCAGTGGTGGGCCCGAGTGTCGGATCCTGAGAGACGATCTCCTCGGTGCTCTCGTTGATCACCATGCGGATGTAGTCGCTGGCGTTGATCTGCGGCTTGATGTTCAGCTTCAGCTCGACGTTCTGCCGGTTGATGGGCGCGTAGTACGAGCCGATCCCGCCCAGCAGCGAGCCGGCGGTGGCCAGCGAGCCGCTGGGCAGCGTGGTGCCGGTGCCGCTGGGGAGTTGCGGCGCGAAGCCAGCCTGGAAGGGCACGTTCTGCCCCACGGTGATCTCCGCCTCCTCGTTGTCGCTGGTGAGGAGGTGCGGCGTGCTGAGCACATTCACGTCCGAGCTCTGCTGCAGCGCGTGCAGCACGATGCCGAAGGCGGGAATGTTGAGCCCCAGCTGGGTGAAGGCGGGGATGGTCGGCCCCTGCAACCCGGCGAGGAAACCACCGTAGGAGGCGAGGTTGGCGAGCGAGAACGAGGGCGGGACACCGCCGGTCGTGTACTTCGTCCCCACGATGCCGGCCGCCGTGCCCTGGCTGGTGTCCACGGTGTAGCCCTGGTGGAGGCTGATGCCGAAGTTGGTGTTCCGGTCGAGGTTGACCTCCATGATCACCGCCTCGACGAACACCTGCCGCCGCGCGATGTCGAGCTTCTCGATGACCCGGACCAGGTTCCGGAAGTCGCCCTGGCTCGCCACGACCACCAGCGAGTTCGTCGCCTTGTCGGGGGAGATCTTCACCTCTCCCTGGAACAGCTCGGCCGCGGTCACCGCGCCGCCCGGCCCTCCTTGCGGTCGAACCGGCGCCGGCGGCTGACCGGGGATGTTCGGCCCGGGACCTCCACCGGCGCGGGGACGGTTGGCGGTGCCC
>DASROG010000144.1:0-6450 GCA_035646995.1 Myxococcaceae bacterium | reverse complement strand
CGGCGGCCACCTCCACCTTCCAGTCCGACACGGCCGGCGTCCTCGCCCACGTGCAGGACCAGATGGTGTCGCTCGAGAAGGCGGTGCCGGCGAACAAGTTCAGCTGGCGCCCGGGCAAGGGCGTGCGCTCGGTGGCCGAGGTCTACCTGCACGCCGCCGCGTCCGGGTACTTCTTCGGGAAGATGCTCGGCTTCGAGATCCCGGCGGACATCGCCTCGCAGATGAAGGGCTTCGAGAAGAGCACCACCGACAAGGCAAAGATCGAGAAGGCGCTCACTGACTCCTTCGCCTGGTTCGGCAGCCAGCTGAAGGGGATGTCCGACGCCGAGCTGAACAAGACCATCGACTTCTTCGGCCATCCGGCGACCAAGCGGGTGGTCGTGTTGACCGCGCTGGGCCACTACCAGGAGCACCTCGGCCAGTCGATCGCCTACGCCCGGACGAACGGCGTCGTGCCGCCCTGGAGCAAGGGCGACAAGTCGTAGTCCCTGCCCCGCTCCTCCCTGGGAGAGGCCGGTTCATCCATCACCCCGTTGCGGTCGCATTCGTTGCATTGTCGACGATCGCGAGTCGGACTCGAGCTCGCCCAGCCAGCGGGCGTGGACCCGCACGCGGCACGGTCGTCGGCGTCTCCTGCGAGGCACTTCTCAGGAGACGGGATGGCCCGGATCGCCCTGCGCTTGCGGCCCCTACACCTGCCGGTGCATGGCCGCCTTGAGGGCTCGCCGCCGCTCACCGCGCGGGGTCCTGGCAGTCCCGCCGTGGCCGTCGGCCGCCCTTCATTCCTGAACGGGGCTTCGCGAATTGAATGGAGCGCCCGGCGGGTAGGCTGCCCCCCGGGCTGACCGGCAGACCGGTTCACCTCACCTGTCGATACCTACACCGACGCACCACGTCATCGAGGCTAAGGGGCCGCAGGTGTTCGGACGGAATCTTTCCCTCTTCACCGCGGCCGCCGTGCTCCTGCTCGGCGCCTGCAATGCCGGACCCGAAACGTCGGACCTCTTCGGCATCCCCCGCGACCGGCCGGAACCCACCGGCGTTCCGGAGACGCCTGCCCCGCCCGATGCCGGTTCCCCGGGCACCGACGTTGTCCCTGCCGACGCCGGCACCGACTCCACGCCCGACACGCCCTCCGCGGGCAATGGCATCTTCCCGCCCGACAGCGACTGGAACACCCGGATCGACAACGCGGCGGTGGACCCCCGCTCCGACGCGTACATCGCCTCGATGGGCGCGGATCTGCCGCTGGTGGCGAGCTGGGACGAGACCGGTCACGGGCTCCCGTACGTCGAGGTCACCGGAGACCAGAAGAAGGTGCCGGTGAGCTTCTGGGGCCACCCGAAGGAGAGCGATCCCGGGCCCTACCCGATTCCCTGGAACGCCCCGGTGCAGATCGGCAGCGACGGGCACGTCCTGGTCGTCGACCGTGCCAACGGCTGGCTCTACGAGCTGTTCCAGGCCTCCCGCAACCCCGACGGGTCCTGGGAGGCATCCAACGGCGCGAAGTGGAACCTGCGCACCGCGGCCCCGCGTCCCCTGCGCTGGACCTCGGCGGACGCGGCGGGAATGCCGGTCTTTCCCGGAGTCGTCCGCTACGAGGAGGTGAAGGCGGGCTGGATCGGCCACGCCCTCCGATTCGCGGTCAATCGCAGTCAGCGCGGATTCGTCTGGCCGGCGAGCCACGCGGCGGGAACCTGCGCCCTCGGCTCGGACTGCCCTCCCATGGGGCTGCGGGTGCGTCTCAAGAAGTCGGTGGACATCTCGCGCTTCAGCAATCGGATGCAGGTCATCCTGAGAGCGCTGCAGCTGTACGGCATGTTCGTCGTCGACAACACCGGCACCAACGAGAGCTGGTGGCTCTCGGGCGCGCCGGATCCGGGGTGGTCCGACGAGGAGAACCTGACCCTGGGGACGATCCGCGGGCGCGACTTCGAGGTCGTGGCCCACGACGAGATCCAGGCCCAGTAGCGCCGGAGGTCGGCCGGGGTGCGCTGAATGCCCCGACCCGCGGGTCCGTCGTCAGTACCATGAGGACGCCCCTGCTCGTCGCCGTGCTCCTGCCGCTCACCGCCCTGGCCCACCCCTGGACCCCGGCGCCCGAGCGGCTGGCGCCCGCACCCTCGCCGGTCTACGAGCTCCGCGGGCCGGCGGCAATCCGCGTCCCCGCGCCTGGCAGCACCGCGCGCACCGACGACGTCCGGGACGTCTGGTCCGTCGACGCCACCCTGGCGCAGCTCGACCGTGCCGTCGCGACCCGGAATTTCGGGCTGATGCGCTGGGTGGACGGCCGGGCCCGCGGGCTGCTCGACGAAGAGCGCCTCGAGACCTGGCGGGAGATCGAGCGCGCACGACTCGCCGGCGACGGATGGAGGCTCAGGAGCGCGAGCTGGAAGCTCTCCACGGTGGCCCGCCTCGAGGACGGCTACCGCGCGGTGGCCTGGCGGCTCGACCCCTGGAGCGTCGCCCGCCGCCGGGCCATCCTGGTCGACCTGGATCGGCTCAACCGGCACGAGCTCGCGCTCCGCTGACATGACGTTCCGGTGAAGGCGTCGGGGCGGGCCCTTCGGTGGGCTCGCCCCGAGCGCTTTCCGGGCCGCGACCGGGCGGCAAGGTGGGGTAGGTTACCGGCCTTCCCACGCGCCGCAGGCGCCCAGGCCCGATGAAGCACTGGTCCACCGTCGCCCCGCTCCTCGCGGCCGCGCTGCTCGGCGCGGCTGCGGTGCTGCCCGGGAGCGGGATCCTCTCCCTCATCTGCAGCGTGGCGCTGGTCGGCGCGGTGCTGGCCGCGGTGCACCATGCCGAAGTGGTGGCCCACAGGGTTGGCGAGCCGCTGGGTACGCTGGTGCTCGCCCTCGCGATCACCATCATCGAGACGTCGCTCATCGTCTCGATGATGCTCGCCGGCGGCGAGGACAAGGCGGTGCTCGCCCGCGACACCGTGTACGCGACGGTGATGATCATCTGCAACGGCGTCATCGGCCTCTGCATCCTGGTGGGCGGGATCCGCCACCGGGAGCAGACCTTCCGCATCGAGGGCGCGGGGCCGGCCTTCGCCGCCCTGGTGGCGCTGGCCACCCTGGTGCTGGTGCTCCCCGGCTTCACCGTCAGCGCACCGGGGCCGTCGTACTCCACGGCACAGCTGGTGTTCGCCGGGCTGTGCTCGCTCGTGCTCTGGGCGGTGTTCGCCTTCGTCCAGACCGTCCGTCACCGCGACTACTTCCTTCCGCCCGGCGGCGGCGAGGAATCACACCTGCCTCCGCCGAGCGCGCGCGCGGCGTGGATGAGCCTCGGGCTGCTGCTGGTCTCGCTGGTGGGCGTGGTGGGACTGGCCAAGGTGCTCTCGCCGAGCATCGAGGCGGCGGTCAGGTCGGCCGGCTTGCCGGACGCGGTGATCGGGATCGCCATCGCGCTGCTGGTGCTGCTCCCCGAGACGGTGGCCGCGGCGCGCGCCGCCCGTGCCGACCGCCTCCAGACCAGCATGAACCTCGCCCTGGGCTCGGCGCTGGCCACCATCGGCCTCACCATCCCGGCGGTGGTCGCGGCCTCGCTGCTGTTCCACCTCCCGGTGGTCCTCGGACTCCAGCCGAAGGATCTGGTGCTCCTCGTGCTCACCTTCCTGGTGGGAACGGTGACGCTCGGCTCCGGTCGCACCAGCATCATGCAGGGCGCGGTGCAGCTGATCGTCTTCGCCGCCTTCCTCTTCCTCTCCCTGGTCCCCTGACCGCCCGACGCGGCCTGACCACGCGCCGTGGCACCGACGCGGACCCGTCACCGGAACGCAAAGGGGAGCGTCTGGCGCAGTCCCCCTCGGGGCTGCCCGGCGGACGTGCGCCCGCTCGGCGTTGACTTCCATCCTCGTTGCGGTGACGGTTCCCAGGGAGGAGGAGGGCGACGGCCGTGGATAGCCCAAGCACGAGCATCCCGGAGCCAGCGACGCCCGCTCCATCGCCTCCGCCGGCGCGTCCGGACTGGGGGCACCAGGTGGTCGACCGCGTCCGGCGGCGAAGGCGCCTGCTCGTCGTCCTCGCCTCGCTGCTGGTGCTCTACACGGTGTTCGGCTTCCTGGTCCTGCCGTGGATCGTCCGGCGCCAGCTCGAGAAGCGCCTCACCGCGGCGCTGCACCGGGAGACCACCGTCGCCCGGGTGCGGACCAACCCCTATGCGCTCTCGGTCACGATCGACGGGCTGCTGGTCAAGGCACCGGATGGCGCGCCGTTCCTCTCCTGGGACCGGCTGTACCTGAATCTGGGTGCGTGGCGGATCGTCCGGCGCGAGGTCTCGCTGGACGAGGTCCAGCTGGTGCGGTTCCACGCCCGGGTCTCGATGGACAAGGCGGGCCGTCTCAACTTCCAGGACCTCGTCGACGAGAACAGCTCGTCCGAGCCGGCACCGCCTGCGCCCGAGCAGAAGAAGCGCCCGCTGGTGTTCGCGGTCCAGAAGCTCTCCATCGAGCAGGCGCAGCTTGACTTCGCGGACCGCTCACGCCGGAAACCGTTCGACACCACCGTCGGCCCCTTCGACGTCCGGCTCGAGGGCTTCCGGACGCTTCCCGACTCGACCAGCCCTTACTCGTTCGCCGGCAAGACCGAATCGGGTGAGACGTTCTCCTGGGCGGGCAACGTCCTCACCGAGCCGCTGCGCTCCACGGGCACCATCTCCTTCGACGGGCTGCGACTCTCGAAGTACAGCCCCTACTACGAGCAGGAAGTGGGCTTCGAGATCCGCGACGGGCGGCTCGGCCTGAAGACGGGCTACACCCTCGAGTGGGGACCCGAGCGTCGCGTACTCCGCGTCACCGACGGCTCGGTCTCGGTGCGGACGCTGGTGCTGGGCATCCCCGGAATCGCGCAGCCCAAGGTCGAGCTGCCGGAGGCGGACGTGACCGGGATCGCGATGGACGCGATCGGCCGGACCGCCCGGGTCGAGGTGGTGTCTCTCCGGGGCGCGGTGATCCGCGCGCACCGCAACCCGGACGGCCGCTCCGATCTCGAGCAGATGAGGCCGCCCCGGAAGGCGGGCCCGCCGCCGAAGGCCTCGAAGGAAAAGACCGAGCCGTTCCGCTGGGCGGTCGGAAAGCTCGAGCTCGCGGGCTGGCGATTCGAGCTCCGGGACGACATGCCTGCCCGGCCCGTGGCGCTCACCCTGGCTCCGGTCGACATTCGGCTGGAGGATCTGGCCGACGGCACGCAGAAGGCCTCCAAGCTCGCGGCGAGCATCGGCTTCGGGGGCAAGGGCAAGATCGGTCTCGAGGGCTCGGTGAAGCTCCTGCGGCCCGCGGCCGACCTGTCGGTCACCGTCGAGACGCTCGATCTCCCCCAGCTCGACCCTTACCTCGACCTGTACGGTGATCTCGCCGCGCGTCTGGGCAGCGGGACGCTCGGCCTCAAGGGGCGAGCGGGCTTCGACGCCGGCGCCGAACCCGCCACCTGGAAATTCGAGGGCGATACCCGGGTGGACGGGCTGAGCTTGCTCGACTCCGAGCGCAACCAGGAGCTGGCGCGCTGGAAGGAGCTTCAGATCTCCGGGATCAAGACCGCGTCGACCCCGCCGGGACTCTCGGTGCGCTCGGTGCGGTGGGTCCAGCCGAGGTTCCGCGTGGCGCTGGCCGAGGACGGCTCGTCGAACCTCCGGCGGCTCCTGAAGTCCCCCCCGCCGCCCCCGGAGAAGGAGGCGAAACCCGCGGAGAAGGACGAGACGAAACCCGCGCAGGTGAAGAACGCTCCGCCGCCGCAGAAGCCGCAGCCCCCGGTCTCGCTGGCCAGCTTCCAGATCGTCCGGGGGATGGCGACCTTCATCGACCGCTCGGTGACCCCGCCGGTCACGCTCTCGGTGACCGACCTCGACGTACGGCTCCGGGGACTGTCCAACGCGCTGAACGCGCGCTCGCAGGTGCAGGCCAAGGGGCTGGTGGCCGGAGGACCGCTGGAGATCAGCGGCACGCTGAGCCCCCGGATGGTGAACGACGCGACGGTCGTGAAGATCACCTCCAAGGGCATCGACCTCACGCCCCTGAGCCCCTACTGCGGCAAGTACGCCGGCTACGTGCTGGAGAAGGGCAAGCTCGATCTCGACCTCCAGTACAAGGTGGCGAAGCGCCAGCTCGCAGCGGCGAACCTCATCAAGGTGGACCAGTTCACCTTCGGCGAGGCCACCAACAGCAAGGACGCCACCAAGCTGCCGGTGAAGCTCGGGCTGGCGGTCCTCCAGGACCCGAAGGGGCTCATCGAGCTGGACGTCCCGGTGGAGGGGAACGTCGACGACCCGGACTTCCGGCTGAGCCGGGTGGTGTGGCGGGCCATCGGCAACGTGCTGCTCAAGGCGGTGACCTCTCCCTTCAACCTGCTGGCAAAGATGTTCGGCGGTGGGGGCGCGGAGAATCTGGACGTCATCGACTTCCAGGCGGGCGCGCCCGAGCTGACTCCCGGAGCGGAGAAGTCGCTCCAGGGC
>DASROG010000143.1:0-15650 GCA_035646995.1 Myxococcaceae bacterium | reverse complement strand
GCCGTGAGCTGCTCGAGGCGGTCCCGCCGGCGCTCGCCGACACCGAGCGGCTCCTGGTGGCTCGCAGCGGGGAGCTCTCCGCGGCACGGGCGGCGGTCGAGCGCGGCGCGGCCAGGCGCTACTTTCTCAAGCCCTGGGTCGCCGGCGAGGTGGGCGCCGCGCTCGAGGACGCGGTGCGCATCTTCGAGCTCCGCTCGCAGCTGCGTACCCTGCGCTCGCGCCTGGAGCAGTCCGAGCGGCTGGCCACCCTGGGGCGGGTGAGCGTCGGGATCGCCCACGAGCTGGCGGGTCCCGCGGCGTACCTGGCGGAGAATGCGTCGGCGCTGCGGCGGGAGCTGGTCCGCGTGGCGGCCTACGTGCGCCGGGTGAGCCGCATCCGCCCGGACGCGCGAGTGCTGGAGGGGCTCCGCGAGCTGTCGGAGATCGTCCAGGACGTCGAGACCGGGGCGGAGCACGTGCGCCAGGTGTCCCGGGGATTCACCGGACAGCTCCGCACCGACTCCCCGGGGGAGCGCTGCGACGTCGCCGCGGTGGTCCACCAGGTCCTGCGGCTGGTCCGTCCGGAGCTTCAGGGCGGCGCGGTGCTCTCCACCGAGGGCGGCCCGATGGAGGTCCAGGCGAGTCCCCTGCGGTTGACCCAGGTGCTGATCAACCTGGTGGTGAACGCGGCTCAGGCCCTCGCCGCGATGGGGCGCACCGAGGTCGGCCGGGTGACGGTGCGGTGGACCCCCGTTGCCGGTCGCGGGCGGATCGACGTGGTGGACGACGGACCCGGCCTGCCGCTTTCGGTGGAACGGGGAGAGCCGGGCGTGCTCTTCAGCACCAAGGCCCCGGGCGCGGGCACGGGGCTCGGGCTCTTCCTCTGCCGGGAGCTGATCTCGGAGATGGGCGGAACCCTCGAGCTCCGGTCCCTTCCCGGGCAGGGGATGCGGGCCCGGATCGAGCTCCCCCGCCTCCGCTGAGCCACGACGCAGCGTGTCGAAGCCGGCGCCGCTCGGCGCTCGTCGTGGGCGGGGGGCGTCGACCTCGGCTGTGCGGTCGAGCGGATCGCCGGGCCCACCGTGGGCCGCCATCTGCCTCCCTCGTTCGAGCTCGGAAGGTGGAGGCGGGCAAGCGCGCCGAACGCAGGTGCACGTTTTGCGCTCTGGACAGTGACCCGCTCGCGGGTCGAATGTCGCCTCCGAACTTACGGAGGAGGACCCATGTCGACCGATCGCATCGCACTGGTCACCGGAGGCGCCGGCGGCCTGGGGTACACCATCTGCACCAAGCTCCACGAGAAGGGGTACCGGGTGGTGCTGACGCACTCGCCGGGGAACACCACCATCAAGGAGACGCTCGCCGACATGAAGGCGAGGGGTCACGACTTCCACGCCTATCCGGTGGACGTGGCGGACTACGACTCCTGCCAGCGCTGTGTGGAGGCGGTGCGCAAGGACGTCGGCCACATCGACATCCTGATCAACAATGCCGGCATCACGCGCGACATGACCTTCCGGAAGATGGCGAAGGGGGACTGGGACACCGTGATCCGCACCAACCTCGACAGCATGTTCAACATGACCAAGCAGGTCATCGAGGGGATGCTGGAGCGCAGCTGGGGGCGGATCGTCAACGTCAGCTCGGTCAACGGGAGCAAGGGCGCATTCGGCCAGACCAACTACTCGGCGGCGAAGGCCGGCATCCACGGCTTCACCAAGTCGCTGGCGCTCGAGGTGGCGAAGAAGGGCATCACCGTGAACACCATCAGCCCTGGTTACATCGGGACCAAGATGGTGACGGCGATTCCCAAGGAAGTGCTGGAGACGAAGATCATCCCGCAGATCCCGGTGAGCCGCCTCGGCAAGCCGGAAGAGGTCGCGGGCCTGATCATCTACCTCTGCTCGGAGGAGGCGGCCTTCGTCACCGGCGCCAACATCGCGATCAACGGCGGCCAGCACATGCAGTGACGACGCGGGACCGGGAGGTGAGCCGTCCGGGATCCTCCCAGCTCTGCCGGAGCCCTCGGCGCGCCGTCGAGTTGACGGCGCCGCTCAGGTGGTCCGCAAGCCCGTCTTCCTCGGAAGCGGCCACCGCCCGTGGCCCAGGAGAGCCTGCGCTGATGACGCGCTGACCGTCGCGGCCAGCGCCATTGCCTCGGCCTAGCTCCGGGCTCGCCGTGACTTCCGGATGGTCGGGCCGCCGGGGCGGGGCACCTCCGGCTTCCAGGGCACGCCTCGCTTCCGCTCGATGTACTCGCGGATGAGCCGCCGAACGACCTGGGACGGGGTGAGGTCCTCCTCCGCGCACAGCTGTTCGAAGACCTCCTTCTTCCTCGGATCGATGAGGACTGTCAGCCGGGCGGTGCGTTCCTCGATTGTCATCCAACGCTCAACAGAGATAAAGTGAACCCGCTTTCGATGATAATAGGATGGAACAGCGGTCCGACGCCATCCCTCGTCCTCCTGCTCGGGTTGATCGCCGGCTGGCTGGGGCTGGGGCTGGCCGGACTGCTCCGGCCGCACTCGGTCGGGTTCGTCGCCCGGGTGCTCTTTCCTCTGGGCGCGCTGGTCGGGCTCGCCGTCGCCCTCGTCGGTCTGACGTCGCTCCGACCCGGTTCTCTCCCTCAGACGCTGGTGCTCCCGCTGGGGCTGCCGGACCTGCCGTTCCATCTGCGGCTGGATGCGCTCGCAAGCTTTTTCGTGCTGCTCCTCGGAACGGCCGCGGCAGGCATCTCCATCTTCGCCGCCGGCTACTTCCGTGCCGGGCAGGGTACGGCTCCTGGTCTGCTCTGCCTCCAGTACCACGTCTTCCTCGCCAGCATGGCGCTGGTGGTGCTGGCGGACGACGCGTACCTCTTCATGGTCGCGTGGGAGACGATGGCGCTGTCGTCATACTTCCTGGTCACCACGCAGCACCGCATCCCCGAGATCCGGCGGGCCGGCTTCCTCTACCTCCTCATCGCCCACGTGGGCGCCATCGCCATCCTGCTCTCCTTCGGTGTGCTCCAGGGCGGGAGCTGGCGATTCACCTTCGATGCGATGCGCGGACAGACGCTCACCCCCGCCTGGGCCAGCGTCGCCTTCCTTCTCGCCCTGGTCGGATTCGGGGCCAAGGCCGGCCTGGTGCCGCTGCACGTCTGGTTGCCGGAGGCACATCCGGCGGCGCCGTCGCCGGTATCGGCGCTGATGAGCGGCGTGATGCTGAAGACGGCGGTCTACGGACTTCTCCGGGTGAGCTTCGATCTCCTCGACAGCCCCCGGTGGTGGTGGGGTGGGGTTGCCCTCACCATCGGTCTTGCCTCGGCGCTGTTCGGAGCGGTCTTCGCCGCGGTCCAGACGGAGATGAAGCGCCTCCTGGCCTACTCGTCCATCGAGAACGTGGGTCTCATCTTCACCGCGCTGGGCCTCGCGCTGCTTTTCCGGACCTTCGGGCTCCAGCTGTTCGCCGCGGTGGCGCTGAGCGCGGCGCTGATCCACGCGCTCAACCACGCCCTCTTCAAGAGCCTGCTGTTCCTCGCCACCGGCTCTGTCCTTCACGCCACCGGGGAACGCAACCTCGGGAAGCTGGGCGGCCTCATCCGCCGGATGCCCTGGGTGGCGGCGATGGCGCTGGTGGGCACGCTGGCGATCGCCGGGCTCCCGCCGCTCAACGGCTTCGTCTCCGAGTGGCTTCTGCTCCAGGCCTTCCTCTCCACCCCGGAGATTCCGCAGCCCTTCGTGAACATGCTCATCCCGCTGGGCGCAGCCGCCCTGGCCCTCACCGTGGCGCTCGCCGGGTACGTGATGGTCAAGTTCTACGGGGTCATCTTCCTCGGTCAGCCCCGCGAGCCGGCGCTGGCCGAGGCGCACCCCGCCGGGTGGCTGGAGCGCATCGGGCTCACCTGGCTCGCCCTGGGCTGCGTGATCCTCGGAGCCTTTCCGCGGCTGCTGCTCGACGCCGCCGCGCCCATCACCGGAACACTGGTGGGAGCGACGGTTCACCGGGGACGCTGGCCCTGGGCCATCGCCCCCATCGCTCCGGAGCGGGCGTCGTACAGCGGCCTGCTGTTCCTCGCCGGCATCCTGGGGGTGGTGGGGTTCACCTTCCTCGCGGTCCGCCGCATCTACCACGGGCGAGTGCGGCGGACCGCGCCCTGGGACTGCGGGTATCCCTGGCTGACGCCGCGGATGCAGGACACCGCCGAGGGCTTCGGCCAGCCCATCCGCCACATCTTCGGCTCGGCATTCCGGCTGGAGCGGGAGTTGCCCTCGCCCTGGGACACCGCCCCGCGGTACCGGATTCACATCGAGGATCGGCTCTGGCGCGCGCTCTACGTCCCGCTGGGTCGCGCCGTGCAGCGGCTGGCCGACGCGATCGCGGTCGTCCAGGGCGGAAGGTTGGCGGTGTACCTGCTCTACGGGTTCCTGACCCTGATCGGCCTGCTGGTGTTCGTCCTGTGAGCTCGCTCGCCGTCGCTCGGCAGGTCGGCGCGGTGCTCCTGGCCATCGCGGTGGCGCCGCTCTTCGTGGGGTGGGTCGCCCAGTGCCGGGCGTGGCTTCAGAATCGCTCCGCCCCGCCCCTGTTCCTTCCCTGGCGGATGCTGCGAAAGCTGTTCTGGAAGGATGCTGCCCTCGCCGAGCACGCCTCGCCCCTCTTCCGCGCCACCCCCTACGTCCTGTTCGGGACCATGGTGCTGGCCGCGGCGATCATCCCCTCGGTGGTGCTCGATCTCCCCTTCGTCTTCGTGGCCGACGCCATCGCCCTGGTGGGCCTCTTCGCCACTGCGCGGGTGTTCATCTCCCTGGCGGCGATGGACATCGGCACCGCCTTCGGAACGCTGGGCGCCCGCCGGGAGATGATGATCGGCTTTCTGGCCGAACCGGCGCTGCTGATGGTGTTCTTCAACGCCTTCCTCATCTCCGGGAGCACGGCGCTGCCCAGCATCGCCGCGCGTCTGGCCGCCCCACCGTTCGTCATCTATCCGAGCCTGGCCTTCGCCGGGGTGGCGTTCGTGATGGTGCTCCTGGCGGAGAACGCCCGCATTCCCATCGACAATCCTGCGACCCACCTCGAGCTGACGATGATCCACGAGGCGATGGTGCTGGAGTACTCGGCCCGCCACCTGGCGCTGGTCGAGTGGGCCTCGGCGCTCAAGCTCTTCAACTACGCCTGCATCGGGTTCGCGCTCTTTCTCCCCTGGGGGCTGGCCTCGCAACATGCCGGGGCGGGGACGCTGGTCCTGGCGGTGGTGGCCCTGGTCCTCAAGCTCGCCCTCGCCGGTGCGGCGCTGGCGGTGGTCGAGACCGTCTCGGCCAAGCTCCGCATCTTCCGGGCGCCCGAGTTCCTGGCCATGGCCTTCCTCCTGGCAGTCCTCGGCCTGCTGGTTCACCTCCTCCTGGGCGCCTGATGCCGACGCCTCCACCCAGCCTCACCGCCCAGCTGCTGAACGGCTTCGCCGCCGGGCTCCTCCTCATCTCCTTCTCCATGCTGTCCCAGCGGCGAACGCGGCGGCTCATCTCGCTGTTCGCCTGGCAGGGGGCGATCCTCTTCGCCTCCACCAGCCTGGTGGCCTACAGCGCCGGGCTCCGCCACCTCTGGTTCTCCGCGGCGCTCACCCTGCTGCTCAAGGTCGTCCTGCTGCCGTTCATCCTGCTCAGGCTCGTCCAGCGGCTCGAGGCCCAGTGGGACACCGAGCCCCTGCTCAACATTCCCACCACCATGCTGCTCGGGGTGGGGCTGGTCATCTTCGCCTTCGGCCTCGCGCAGCCGATCAGCGCCCTGGCGACCACCATCACTCGCAACACGCTGGGGATCGCCCTGGCGATCATTCTCCTCGCCTTCCTGATGATGATCACCCGGCGCAAGGCCGTGACTCAGGTGGTGGGCTTCCTGGCGATGGAGAACGGCCTCTTCTTCGCCGCGACCAGCGCCACCTACGGGATGCCGATGGTGGTCGAGCTGGGCATCGCGCTGGACGTTCTGGTGGGGGTCCTCATCCTGGGAATCTTCTTCTTCCAGATCCGGGAACAGTTCGAGAGCCTCGACCTGCAAAATCTGGAATCGCTCAAGGAGGATTGAGGTGGAGCTGCTTCTGGTGCTCGGTGTCCCCCTCCTTGGCGCCCTGGTCCTGGCGGGGCTCGGGCACCGTCGCGGCGCGCCGGAGGTGAACGTCCTGGTCAGCGCGGGCACGCTGCTGGCTGCGGCCCTCCTGGTGGTCCGGGTCATCCGCCACGGGACGATGCTGGTCTGGCGAGACCAGTTCTTCATCGACCCGTTCAACGTCTTCCTGGTGGCGCTGACCGCCTTCGTCGGGTTCACCACCGCGCTCTTCTCGCGGCCCTACATGCGGATCGAGGAGCACCGGGGGCGGGTGAACGCCCAGCGGCTGCGCCTGTACCACAGCATGTACCAGCTCTTCATGGCGGCAATGCTGCTGGCGCTGCTCACCAACAACCTGGGGCTGCTCTGGGTGGCCATGGAGGCCGCCACCCTCTCCACCGTGCTCCTGGTCTCTCTCTACCGGACCCGGGCGAGCCTGGAGGCGGCCTGGAAGTACTTCATCCTCTGCGGGGTGGGCATCGCCCAGGCGCTCTTCGGCACCATCCTCCTCTACTTCGCCGCCGAGGATCTCCTCGGGAGCGAGGGGATGTCCGCGCTCCTCTGGACGCACCTCGACGCGGTCAAGGGGCAGCTCGAGCCGAGGGTGATCGGCCTGGCCTTCGTCTTCCTCCTGGTGGGCTACGGGACGAAGGTGGGGCTGGCACCGCTGCACAACTGGCTCCCCGACGCGCACGCCGAGGGCCCGACGCCGGTCTCCGCGGTGCTCTCCGGCCTGCTGCTCAACGTGGCGCTGTACGCGGTCATCCGCTGCAAGGTGCTGGTGGAGGGCTCGATCCCCGGCATCGCCGGACGGATGCTGATGGGGTTCGGGCTGCTCTCGGCGCTGCTGGCGTCGTTCTTCCTCTGGCGCCAGCGCGACATCAAGCGGCTCTTCGCCTACTCCTCGATCGAGCACATGGGGATCATCACCTTCGCCTTCGGGATGGGAGGGGTGGTGGCGAACTTCGCCGGGCTCCTCCACATGACGGTGCACTCGCTGACCAAGTCGGCGATCTTCTTCGCCGCCGGCCATGCCTCGCAGACCGCCGGCACGCAGCGGATGGACGGCATCCGGGGGCTGCTCCTCCAGAGCCCGACCATCGGCTGGGGCCTGATGCTGGGAGCGCTGGCGATCCTCGGGCTTCCTCCCTTCGGGGTCTTCGCCAGCGAGTTCCTGATCCTCACCACCGCGATGCGCGACCATCCCTGGGCGACCCCGGTGCTCCTCACCGCGCTGGGGGTGGCGTTCGCAGCGATCTTCGGCCGGGTGCAGCCCATGGTCTTCGGCGAGACCCAGAGCCGTCCCCTCCCGCACTCGCCGGCGCTGCTGCCGGTGTTCGCGCATCTGCTGATGGTCCTGCTGCTCGGCGTCTACATCCCTCCCGCGCTGGCCGAGTGGTACCGGCTGGCGGCGCGGCTGATCGGCTGAGCCATGTCGCCCACGCCCCCCCCGGTGAAGGCGATGCCCCTCCTGGCCAACGTCCGGGGGAGGCGCCTCCTCGCTCCCGAGCACGGCCAGTGGACCGGCATGGCCGAGTCGATGAAGGCGGGAGGGGCGCAGCTCCTGGCCCTCTGGGGCACGGACGACCGTGACCGCGACGATCGCTTTCGGATCTATGCCGCGTACCTGCTCCGGGACGAGGTGGTCCTCGTCGAGCACGCGCTCCCCGCGGGGGCGACCAGCTACCTCGGTCTGGGGACGGTGTTCCCGGTGGCAGATCGGCTGCAGCGCAGCGTGTTCGACCTCCTGGGCCTCCGCGCCGAGGGGGGCGACGAGAGGGGATGGCTGCGGCACGGCAGCTGGCCCGAGGCCTTCTTTCCCCTCCGGCGCGATAGCCCCGCGACCGCGCGCTTCCGGACGAATTCCGTGCCGTACCCGTTCGTCGCCGTGGCTGGCGACGGGGTGCACGAGATCCCGGTCGGTCCGGTTCACGCGGGGACCATCGAGCCGGGGAACTTTCGCTTCTCGGTGGTGGGGGAGAAGGTCCTCCGGCTCGAGGAGCGGCTGGGCTACACCCACAAGGGCGTCGCGAAGCGGTTCGAGCAGCTGTCGCAGTCGGAGGGGCAGCGGCTCGCCGCGCGCGTGTCCGGCGACTCGGCGGTGGCGTTCTCCTGGGCCTACTGCGCGGCGCTGGAGGCGGTCACCGGGGTCACCGTTCCCGCCCGCGCCGCGGCCCTGCGGGCCCTAGTGCTGGAGCGGGAGCGCATCGCCAATCACCTCGGGGACCTGGGCGCCCTGGGGAACGACGCCGGCTTCGCCTTCGGGCTGGCCCAGTTTCTGAGGCTGAAGGAGGACCTTCTCCGCGCGAACGCCCAGGCGGTCGGCGCCCGGTACCCCTTCGACTTCGTGGTTCCCGGGGGCGTGGCCAGGGACCTGGCGGCGGAGTCACCGGCGGCGCTCACCGCGCAGCTCCGCCCGCTGGAGCAGGCGGTGCTCGAGCTCCGGCGCATCTACGACGAGCATGCGGGCCTCCAGGATCGGTTCCGGGAGGCGGGCCGGCTGGAGCGAGAGCTGGCCGGGACGCTCGGCGCGCTGGGCCTGGCCGCGCGGGCCTCGGGCATCGGCCGAGATCTGCGGGTGGACCAGCCGTGGCCTCCCTACGATCGCCTTGCGCCGAAAGCCGCGCTGAGGACGGAGGGCGACGTGGCCGCGCGGGTCCAGGTCCGGTTCGACGAGGTACTGGAGTCCATTCGCCTCTGCCGGGTGCTGCTGGCGTCGCTGCCCGAGGGCGCGGTTGCGGTCGAGGTTCCCGCGGCGGAGCCGGATCGGCTGGGGCTCGGGCTCATCGAGGGCTGGCGGGGGCCGGTGCTCATCGCTCTCCACGCCGGGCCGGGCGGCGCGATCCGCCGCTGCCACGCGCACGATCCCTCGTGGCAGAACTGGCCGCTGCTCGAGTTCGCGATTCTGGGGAACATCGTTCCGGACTTCCCGCTCATCAACAAGTCCTTCAACCTGTCCTACAGCGGGCAGGACGGGTGAGGTGATCGATGCTCGAGGTGCTGGAGCGAATCGCGCGCGGTGGGCTGCTGACGGAGCCGGTGCCCTCGGCGGACGCGGTGCGGCGGGAACAGGAGCGCCTGCAGGCCGCTCTCCTGGAGGTGCTGGGCCGGGCGCTGTGCATCCGCCACGTCGACGCCGGCTCCTGCAACGGCTGCGAGCTGGAGATCCACGCGATGAACAACCCGTACTACAACCTGGAAGGGGCGGGGATTCGCTTCGTCGCCAGTCCCCGCCACGCCGATCTGCTCCTCGTGACCGGCCCCGTCTCGGTGAACATGGAGGAGGCGCTCCACCGCACCTACGACGCCACGCCGGACCCGAAGCTGGTGGTGGTGGTCGGCGACTGCGGCGCGTGCGGTGGAGTGTTTGGCGAGAGCTACGCCAGCCTGGGGAGCATCGCCAAGGTGATCCCGGTCGACGTCACCGTGCCCGGGTGTCCGCCCACCCCGGTGGCGATTCTCCAGGGGATCCTCGGCGCGACTCGCAAGGCGCCGTCGCGTGGCAGGCAGACCTAGCCGACGCGCCGGCGGCACATCACATCACCAGGTGCTTCCCGAGCACCGCCGGATTCTCGCGCAGCACGGCCGCCGCGTCCTCGTGCACGATGCGCCCGTCCTCGAGGACATAGGCACGGTCGGCGATCTCCAGGGCCATCCGGGCGTTCTGCTCGACGAGCAGCACCGTCACGCCCTGCTTGCGGATCTCGAGGATGATCTCCGCGAGGTGGTTCACGACCCGCGGGGCGAGGCCCTGCGACGGCTCATCGAGCATCAGGAAACGGCGGCGGCCGACGACCGCTCGCGCAACGGCCACCATCTGCTGCTCGCCGCCGGAGAGCTGGTCGCCACGGTTGCTCTTCCGCTGCACGAGGGCGGGAAACCACTCGAAGCAGCGGCGAAGCTGGCTCGTGCGCTCCACCGCCGGCACGCCGCTCATGAAGAACGGGAGCAGCAGGTTCTCGCCGACGGTGAGATTGGCGAAGACGCGCCGCCCCTCCGGCACGAGCCCCACCCCGAGATCGGCCACGCTCTCCGGTGACAGCCGCGTGATGTCGTGACCGTCGAACCGGATCGTGCCCCGGCGCGGCGGCAGGAGTCCCATGATCGTGCGCAGCGTGGTCGTCTTGCCGGCGCCATTCCGGCCCAGGAGCGCCACGATCTCGCCGCCTCGCACCGTCAGCTGGATGTCGTGCAGGATCTGGGAGAGCCCGTAGGAGGCCGATACGCCCTCGAGCGTGAGGAGAGGCGGCCCGGGCTCGGCCGGCGCACCGGTCTCGTGCGCCCTCTCGGAGAGGCGCGGGTCCACGCCGCCCAGGTACGCCTCGCGCACTACAGGGTCGGCCTGCACCTGCGTCGGCGTCCCCTCCGCGATCTTCTTCCCGCTTCGCATCACCGTGATGCGATCGGAGATGGACATCACGATGTCCATCTTGTGCTCGATGAGGATGACGGTGTAGCCGTGCTGATCTCGAAGGCGACGCACGAGCGCGACCGTTCCCTCCGTCTCGTGCGGCGGCATCCCCGCGGTCGGCTCGTCCAGGAGGAGGAGCGCCGGGCTGGTCGCGAGCGCGATCCCGATGTCGAGGTGGCGCTGGTCGCCGTGCGACATGAAGCCGGCTTGGACGCTCGCCTTCGAGGCCAGCTCGATCTCCTCGAGCACCTCCCGGACCCGCGCCTCGGGATCGCTCGCCCTGCCGGCACGCGCCGCCAGCCGCAGGTTCTCCCTCACCGTGAGCTCCGGGAAGATGCTCGTGATCTGGAACGAGCGGGCGATCCCCTTCCTCGCCAGCTCGTGAGGCTTCAGGCCCGTGACGTCCTCACCGCGAAAGACGATCCGGCCGGCGGAGGGCCGGATGGTGCCGGTGAGGAGGTTGAAGAGCGTGGTCTTGCCCGCGCCATTCGGGCCGATGACGCAGTGGATCGACCCCTGCTCGATGGAGAGATCCATCCCGTCGACGGCGGCGAGCGCCCCGAACCGGACGGAGAGCCCCTCGGTGCGGAAGATCTCGCTCACCGCCGGATCCTCCTCCACGCCTCGAGCACGTATCCGGCGATCCCGCGCGGGAAGAACATCACGAACACCACGAACACCGCTCCCATCACCAGCTGCCAGTACTTGGTGTGGAACGAGATGTAGTTGCTGAGGAAGGTGATCAGCGTCGCTCCGACGATCGGGCCACTGAACGTGCCGAGGCCGCCGACGAGCGACATCACCACCACGTTCCCCGAGCGAATCCAGTCCATCGTCTGGGGAAACGCGTAGCGGAGGAGCAGGACGTAGAGCGTGCCCGAGACAGCCGCGAACAGCGCCGAGATGACGAAGGCGGCGAGCTTGTAGCGCCGGACGTCGTAGCCGATTGCCGCGGAGCGCGCCTCGTTCTCGCGGATGGCGCGCAGGACGTCACCGAACCTCGAGTGGATGACCCGCCACGCAACGACCGCGGCGGCGAGGCACACCACGGCGCAGAAGTAGTAGAAGCGCACCGGGGAGGAGAGGTCGATCCCGAAGAACGCCTTGCGCGGGATGTCCGACAGACCGTCCTCGCCCCCGGTCAGGCTCTTCCAGCGCATGGCGACGAAGAAGAACATCTGCCCGAAGGCGATGGTGAGCATCGCGAAGTAGATCCCGGCCTTGCGGATGATCAGCAGTCCGATGATCACCGCCGCCATCCCGGCGACGACGACGCCGGCCAGCATCGCCGCCCAGAGCGGCAGGGCGGAGTGGATGAGGAGCAGCCCCATCGTGTAGCCGGCGAGGCCGAAGTAGGCGGCGTGCCCGAAGGAGAGGATGCCGGTGTAACCGAGCAGGAGGTTGAACCCGATCGCGAACACCGCGAAGATCACCATCTCCGAGAGCAACGCGTGGTAGCCGCCGAGTGGCACGATCAGCAGCGGGGCGGCGGCGAGCAGCACCGCGAGCGCGAGGATCGATCTCATCTGGAGAGGAGCCCCTCGATCCCGAAGAGCCCGCGCGGCCGGACGAGCAGAACGAGCGCGAGCAGCATGAACACCACCACGTCCGACGCGGCCGGGAAGAGCTCGACCGCCAGGCTGATGATGACGCCCACCGAGAGGCCGCCGATGAGCGCGCCGCCGAAGCTACCCATCCCCCCGATGATCACCACCACGAACGACGGCATGATGATCGACGAGCCCATGCCCGGGAACACGCCACGGATTGGCGAGGCGAGCGCTCCGGCGAGCGCCGCCAGCGCGGCGCCCAGACCGAACACCAGGGTGAAGAGCAGATTGATGCGAATCCCGAGCACGCGAACCATTTCCCGGTCGAACGTCCCGGCGAGGATGGTGCGCCCGAGCTGGGTGCGGGCGAGGAACATCCAGGTGAGCAGCATCAAGGCGGCCGAGACGACGATCACGAAGAGCCTGTACTTCGAGAACGGCATGTCGCCGACGAGGAGGATCCCCGAGAGCAGCTCGGGTGGCGACATCGGGTAGGGGGCGTCGCCCCACACGATCCGAACCAGGTCCTCGGCGATGAGCGCCAGACCGAAGGTGAGGAGCAGCGTGTGGAGCGGGTCGCGCTGGTAGATGGGGCGAATGAGCACGCCTTCGATCACGAGTCCGATCACGCCCACCGCGATTGGCGCGACGAGCAACGAGGGGAAGAAGCCCCACCGGTCGAAGGTGGTGACGACGGTGTAGGCGCCCAACGTGTAGAGCGCGCCGTGCGCCATGTTGATGACGCGCATGAGCCCCAGGACGATGGTGAGGCCCACCGCCATCAGCGCGAGGAGCATCCCCAGCGCGACGCCGTTCACCACCTGCTGGAAGATCGTGAAGGCCATGCGAGCACGCACCCGGCGCCGTGCGGAATGCGCATCACGCGCACCCGGCGCCTCGTGGGATGGGGCGGGGGAGGGAGCCGCGCTCCTCCCTCCCCACGCCGTGCCTCAGCAGCCGACCTCGGACATGGGCTCGAGAGGCCTGCCGCCCATCTGCTTCCACGTTGCCTCGTCCGGATACGCCTCCGCGCCGGAGAGGTGACCGAGGATCTCGAAGTAGTCGTCCTCGCTCTTCCAGCTGGCGTCGCGCTTTGCCTTGGCGACGATGACGTCCTGGACGTTCTGATGGTCCCAGGCGCGCCACTGCGACTGGGTCCACTTGAGCCCGTCGAACTTGTGACCCTCGAGCGCCTTGATCACCGCGCACTTGTTCGTGGACTTGGCACGAGCGATCGCCTCGAGGAGCTGCTGGTGCGTGACGTAGCCGAGATAGTGGCGGTACGAGGGGCGCCACTCTGGCTTCTTCGAGGAGGCGTAGCGCTTCATGAGCGCTTCGCGCAGCTTCTTCGAGGCGGGTGTGTCCACGGTGGAGTGCCAGGAGAGGCCCCAGACGCCGGTCGCGGCCGTGCCGATGCCCTTCATCATGGGCGTCCCACTGAGCGGACCGCAGAGCTGCATGTTGCCGCCCAGTCCGAACTCCTTGAACTGCTTCACGCAGTTGATCTGGTCGGCCCCGTAGGCGTTCACCACCAGCACATCCGGCTTCACGCCGCGGACCTTGATCAGGTACGAGGAGAAGTCGCTCGTGCCGAGAGGGAAGAGGTCGTTGCCGGCCTCCTTCACGCCGAACCGCTCGAAGATGCGGTTCATCGATGCGCGTGCCGAGTGACCCCACACGTAGTCCGCCGTCAGGTGGTAGACCTGCTTCGGCTTCCAGTTCTTCGCGACCCAGGTCGCCGTCGCGGTGGAGAGCGCATAGTTCTGGTTCGTCGTCCGGAACGTGGTCCGGTGCGAGCGCGAACCGGTCGTGTCGTCCGCATGGCTGCCGAAGGCCATGAACAGCACCTTGGCCGTGGCGGCAACGTCGCTCACCGCCACGGTCACGCTCGAGGTGAGGGTCCCGGTGAGGAAGTCCACCTGGTCGCGCTCGATGAGCTTCTTCGCCTTCTGGACGCCGATGCCGGGGTTCGAGGGCGCGTCCTCGGTGATCATCTCGATCTTGCGGCCGAGGACGCCTCCCTTGGCGTTCCACTCCTCGTTGGCGAGCTGCGCCCCCTCCATCTCGTCGAGGCCGGAGTCGGCGTACGGGCCGCTCAGCGGCTCGATGTTGCCGATCCGGATCGGGCCGGTGCCCTGGGCCCACGCTCGGTTCGGCACGAGGATGGTGGGCCCGGCGGCTGCGGCGATGACTCCGCCGCCCAGGACCTTCACGAATTCACGCCTCGAGAGCGAGCGACTCTTCTTCTTCGCCATGACGTCCTCCTCGTTCATTCCTGTTGCGGAGCAGAGCGCGACGAGTTGCCGCGGTAGCGGGGGCAAGGAAGGTGAGACCAACGCCTGGAGCCGGGGAGGCTACGCCAGGCGGACGCGGGGATGCGAGGGCCGCGTGGCGTGTTCCGGCCGTCGGGGAGGGCCGGGGGGTCGCCGAGGCGCCTCACCTCGAAGGAGGCGTGTCTTCAGAGTTCGCCGGTCAACGCGGCGCTGGCCGGCGACCCCGAGCTCGTGCGCCGCCGGCGCCGTCCCAACTCGAGTGTCGCGGCGCTCGTCGATCCATGGTCTTCTCCG
This sequence comes from Myxococcaceae bacterium, assembly GCA_035646995.1. Classification (GTDB taxonomy): domain Bacteria; phylum Myxococcota; class Myxococcia; order Myxococcales; family Myxococcaceae; genus RPRB01. The sequence continues at coordinate 1,062 of DASROG010000143.1, read as the reverse complement.
CCGCCACTCATGGAGATCTGGGACGCCATCGTCGTCGGAGGGGGCCACAACGGCCTCGTGACCGCCGCGTATCTCGCGCGGGCGGGTCAAAAAGTCTTGGTGCTCGAGGCGCGGGACCGGGTGGGCGGCGCCGCTGTCACCGAGGAGCCATGGCCCGGATTCCGGGTCTCCACCGCCGCGTACGTGGTGAGTCTCTTCCGCCCGGAGATCGTGCGTGACCTGGAGCTCGGGCGGCACGGGTATGAGCTCCTTCCTCGAAACCCGTCCTCGTTCACCCCCTTCCCGGACGGCCGCTCCCTGCTGATGGGACCCGACCCGGAGCTGAACCACCGGGAGGTGTCGAAGTTCTCGCCGCGTGACGCGGAGCGGCTCCCCGCCTACGAGGCGATGCTGGAGAGGATCGCCGACGCCATCGAGCCGACGATCCTCGAGACCCCGCCGGATCCGTTCTCTCGCCGCCCGGGTGATCTCCTCCGGCTCGCCCGGATGGGCCTGCGCTTCCTGCGCCTGGGAAAGGACGGACCTCGAGCGCTGGAGATCCTGACCGCTCCGGCGCGGACGATCCTGGATCGGTGGTTCGAGTCCGATCAGCTCAAGTCTGCGCTCGCCACCGATGCGATCATCGGGGCGATGGCTTCCCCGTCCACGCCGGGGACCGCCTACGTGCTCTTCCACCACGTGATGGGAGAGTGCAACGGGGCGAGGGGCGTCTGGGGATACGTCAAGGGCGGGATGGGGTCCCTGAGCGAGGCGAGCGGCCGCGGGTGCGGAGATCCGCACCGGGAGCCCGGTGGTGAAGGTGCTGGTGAGGGACGGGCGAGCCACCGGCGTGGTACTCGGCGATGGCGCGGAGCTCTCCGCCCGGAGGGTGGTCTCCAACGCCGACGCCACGGTGACCCTCCTCCGGCTGGTGGGGACCGAGCATCTGCCGGGTGACGTCGTCGAGGCGGTCCGCGGCATCGACTACTCGAGCGCTTCCTTGAAGATCAACCTCGGCCTCTCCGAGCTGCCGAGCTTCACCGCGCTCCCGGGCCACGCCCCGGGCCCCCAGCACCGCGGGAC
>DASROG010000142.1:0-3207 GCA_035646995.1 Myxococcaceae bacterium | reverse complement strand
CGTCGCGGAAGGCCTCGAGCAGCACGTCCGCCGGCACTGCCCGGAGGGCCGCGCGTGCTCCCACCTCGGCCAGGCCGTGACGGAGACGTGTTCGCAGCCGCTCCGGCTCGCTGGCGAGCGCTCGCACCTGGGTTGCCAGCTCGCGGAGCTCGGCGGCGGCGTCGCGAAGCGCCGCTGCTCGCGCTCGGGTGCGGAGCGCCGCCCCGCGCTCGGGGTCTCCGAGCAACTCCGCGAGCCCGGGCCCTCCGTCCACCGTCTCGACCGAGAGCCGGCGCCGTCCCGCCTCCACCTCGGGGTCGTGCGGGCTCCGGTACCGCGCGAAGGGCGGAGCGCCCACATCGGCAGCGAGCTTGTCCAGGTGCGCGCGCACCGTCTCCAGCTCCGGCGCCTCGTTGTACACCACGACCCAGGGTCGGCCGCGGCCCACCGCCTGTCGCACCACGTCCACCAGCGCCGCGTTCTGGTAGGTGTGGCGAGAGACGACGAAGACCACCACGTCCACCGTGAGGAGCAGCGCCTCGCTCCGCAGCCGGTTGTCGCGGACCACGCTGTCGAAGTCCGGCGTGTCCACCAGCACCAGGCCCCGAGGAAGGGTGGGGCTCGAGGTGAGGAAGAGACGCCCCGGCGGCCCCGGCTCGGTCACCGGCGCTCGCGTCCCGGCCGGCAGGAGCACCACCTCGTAGCGCGCGGAGAGCGCCTCCCGTCCGGGGCCGCTCGCCGTCTCCGGAGTGGCCGCGGCCAGGCACTGCTGCGTGAGCCCACCCTCGGCCCGGGCCGGCGAGAGGTCCGCGGCCACCAGGGTGTTGAAGAGGGTGGACTTGCCGACGTTGTTCGGTCCAGCCACCGCGACCAGCAGCAGAGGCGCCTCGCTGGCCAGGCGCGGCAGGAGGTCACGCAGGATGCGGGTGCGCACCCGTCGTGCGAGCGCGCGGGTGCCGTCGTCGGCGGCGTCGGGCAGGCGTTCGGCCGCCGCCGCCACCTCGCGGAGCACCTCCACCAGCGCCGGGGTGTGGGGTTCGGCGGTCACGGCGGCTTTGGTGCTAGCATCCCGGAGGGTGTCGATGGCGTCTCGTTCGGGCCTGGTCCTCCTGCCGGACAGCTCCGGCCTGCGGGACCGGGTCACAGCTGCTCTGCTCGGGAGTGAGGTGGCGCTCTGGCCCGCGGGTCAGATCGCCGACGCGAGCTACGTCCTGGTGGACCTGACCGTCCCTCAGGGCGCCGAGCTCCTCCAGTGCGTGACGCAGGGCGGGCAGCACGCGGTGCTCGCGGTCGTGGACCAGGACGTGCTCCGGCGCCGCTCGGTGGCCAGCGTCCCGGCCGATTCGCTGCTGGCGTTCGGCCAGCTCGAGGCCGAGCTCGGCTGGCGCCTGGAGAAGGCGCGCGAGCGGCACGCCCTCGAGCTCCAGTCGCGGACCCAGCAGCGCAACCTGGACATGCTCCTCGAGCTCACTGCCCGGTACGCCGAGTCGACCGACGTCGACGCGCTCCTGCACGACGTCACCCGGCGGCTGGCGGAGATGCTCGGCATCCCACGCGCGAGCCTGCTCCTCGACGATGGCACCGGCTCGGCGGTGGTGGTCGCGGCCAGCGACGCGCCGGACATCAAGAATCTACGGATCGAGATGGACCGCTACCCCGAGGTGCGGCAGTGCCTGCGCACGGGGCTGCCCACCGTGGTGGAGGACGTCCCGAGCCACCCGCTCCTCGAGGGGATGCACGAGCGAGTCGCCGCCGCGGGCGTGCGCTCCATCGTCGCGCTTCCCCTGAGCGTGCAGGGCAAGGTCCTCGGCGTGCTCCTGGTGCGCGGCTCCGGCGATCGCCCGGCCTTCACCCCCGGAGAGGTGGACTTCCTCACCACGGTGGGCCACGCGACCGCGGTGGCGCTGCGCAACGCGCACGTCCTCGAGTCCGTCCGCGGCGAGTCCGCGCGCGAGAAGTCGGCCCGCCTGGTGGCGGAGCAGAGGGCGGCCGAGCTACAGCGCTACCAGGCCTTCTTCGCCCACGTCTCCGAGGGCATCGCCATCCTCGACGGGAAGGGGCGAGTGCTGCTCCTCAACCCGGCCGGGGCGGCGATGCTCGACGTGGACCCGGCCCAGCTGGAGGGGCGCCACGTCGAGGATCTGACCGGAGCACTCGGAGCCGAGGCGCTCACCGCGCTGCTCTGTGCGGTGGCCCGGGGCGAGGTCCAGCACGACGTGGACGTGGAGGCCTGCACCCCCTCCAGCCGGCACCTGACGCTCTCGGTGAGAGCAGCGCCGCTGCGCGAGGGCGACGCCGCGGCGATCCTCAGCTTCCGCGACGTCACCGAGCCTCGCCGCATCGAGTACGAGCTGCGCCGCACGAAGGAGTTCCTGGAGAAGCTGGTGGACAACACCGTGGACGCGGTGGTGGCCATGGACATGAAGGGCCGCTTCATCCTCTTCAACAAGGGCGCCGAGGCGCTCACCGGCCATTCCGCCCAGGAGGCTCTCGCGAAGCTCACCGCCGCGGACTTCTTCGTCGGCGAGGGCATCGGCCGGGAGCTCCTCGAGCGGATGCGCTCGTCCGAGCACGGCGGCCCCGGCCGGCTGGCGCTGACCCGCCAGGAGATCGTCACCAAGTCGGGCGAGCGCGTCCCGGTGAACATGACCGGTTCCATCCTCTACGAGGGCAGCTGCGAGGTGGCCACGGTGGGCATCCTTCGCGACCTGCGCGACCGCGTGCAGCTCGAGCGCAAGCTCTCCGACGCCACGATGCGGCTGGAGCGCAGCGAGCGGAGCGCGGAGATGATCGCCCTGGCCGGCACCGCGGCGCACGAGCTGAACCAGCCGCTGACCTCGGTGCTCGGATACGCCGAGCTCCTGAAGCGGAAGCTCGGTCCGGACGACTACGCCTGGGCCAAGGTGGACATCATCCACAAGGAGGCCGAGCGGATGAAGGAGATCGTCCGGAAGATCGGCCGGATCACGCGCTTCGAGACGAAGGCCTACGTGGGGGAGGCCCGCATCCTGGATCTCGAACTGGCCTCGGACGACGACGGCGCCCCCGTCTCGAAGGGATAGGTCAGGGCGGCCGCAGTCAAGGTCCGGGTCAGGGTGCCGGCGGGCTGCAGTCGGTGACATCAGGGCGGCCGCAGTCCGAGATCGGGCGGCCGCAGTCAAGGTCCGGGTCAGGGTGCCGGCGGGCTGCAGTCGGTGACATCAGGGCGGCCGCAGTCCGAGATCGGGC
>DASROG010000141.1:0-23826 GCA_035646995.1 Myxococcaceae bacterium | reverse complement strand
CTCCGAGACCATCCTCTACCTGCTCCGGATGGCCAACGGTGTGGCGCCGATGATTCCGCTGGACGAGGAGCTCCGTCCGAAATGGCTCTTCGAACAGACGGTGCACGAGGGCTGTGACCGCGCCGGATACTACGAGCAGGGCGACTTCGCCGAGGAGTACGGCTCGCACAAGTGCATCGTGAAGCTCGGCTGCTGGGGGCCGGTGGTGAACTGCAACGTCCCCAAGCGCGGGTGGATCAACGGCATCGGCGGCTGCCCGAACGTGGGCGGCATCTGCATCGGCTGCACGATGCCCGGCTTCCCCGACAAGTTCATGCCCTTCATGGACGAGCCCCCCGGGGCGAGGGTCTCCACCCGCGTCAGCGCGATCACCGGCAAGGTGATGAAGACCCTGCGCGGCATCACCAACGACACCCTGAACCGGGAACCGAAGTGGCGGCACACCGGCCGTGAGCTGACGACCGGCTACCACCCGAAGTGGTGACCCCGGGAGACCCAAGCCATGACCACCGCCACCGCACCGAAGACCACCTCCACCCGGGCGCCCTCCACGGTCGTGGAGATGAACTGGGATCCCATCACCCGCATCGTGGGGAGCCTGGGCCTGTACACGAAGATCGACTTCGGCGCCCGCAAGGTCGTCGAGTGCTACAGCACCTCCAGCGTCTTCCGGGGGTTCAGCATCTTCCTGAAGGGCAAGGACCCGCGCGATGCCCACTTCATCACCAGCCGCATCTGCGGGATCTGCGGGGACAACCACTGCACCTGCTCGGTCTACGCGCAGAACATGGCCTACGGCATCCGGCCCCCGCACATCGCGGAGTGGATGTTCAACCTCGGCGAGGCCGCCGAGTACATGTTCGACCACAACATCTTCCAGGAGAACCTGGTCTGCGTGGACTTCTGCGAGAAGATGGTGCGCGAGACCAACCCCGGGGTCTGGGAGACCGCTCAGAAGACGCCCGCGAAGCACGCCGCCGATCACGGTTACCGGACCATCGGCGACATCATGAAGGCGGTGAACCCCATCGAGGGAGAGTTCTACCGGGAAGCGCTCCAGATGAGCCGCATGACCCGGGAGATGTTCTGCCTGATGGAGGGACGCCATGTGCACCCCTCCACGCTGTATCCGGGCGGCATCGGGGTGACGCCCACGGTCCAGCTCTTCAGCGACTACCAGATCCGCCTCATGCGGTACTGCGAGTTCCTGAAGCGGGTGGTGCCGCTGCACGACGACCTGTTCGACTTCTTCTACGACGCGCTCCCCGGCTACGAAGAGGTCGGCAAGCGGCGGGTGCTGCTCGGGTGCTGGGGCTCGTTCCAGGATCCGGAGGCCTGCAACTTCGAGTACCGGGACATGACCGAGTGGGGACGGAAGATGTTCGTCACCCCCGGGGTGGTGGTGGACGGGAAGCTCGTCACCACCGACCTGGTGCAGATCAACCTCGGGATCCGCATCCTGCTGGGCAGCTCGTTCTACGAGGACTGGGCAGGGAAGGAGAAGTTCGTCAGTCGCGACCCGCTGGGGAACCCTGTCGACGAGCGTCACCCCTGGAACCAGCACACCCTTCCGGTGCCGCAGAAGCGCGACTTCGCCGGCAAGTACACCTGGGTGATGTCGCCCCGCTGGCACGACGGGAAGGACTACCTCCCCCTCGACACCGGCGGCGGTCCGCTGGCCCGGCTCTGGCCCACCGCGCTCGCGAAGCTGGTCGACATCGGCTACGTGAAGTCCACCGGGAGCAGCGTGGTCATCAACCTCCCCAAGACCGCGACCAAGGGCCCGGTGACCTTCGAGTGGAAGATCCCCAAGTGGTCCAACGCGCTGGAGCGTGACCGGGCCCGCACCTACTTCCAGGCCTACGCCGCCGGGTGCGCGCTGCACTTCCTGGACAAGGCCATGGACGAGCTGCGCAAGGGCCACACCAAGACGTTCACCGAGTTCAAGGTGCCCAAGGACGCCATCGGCTGCGGCTTCACCGAGGCGGTGCGGGGCGTGCTCTCGCACCACCTGGTGATCCGCGACGGGAAGATCGCCAACTACCACCCGTACCCGCCCACCCCGTGGAACGCGAGCCCGCGGGACTCCTACGGGACGCCCGGGCCCTACGAGGACGCCATCCAGGGCCAGCCCATCTTCGAGGAGAATCCGCCGGAGAGCTTCAAGGGCATCGACATCATGCGCGCAGTCCGCAGCTTCGATCCCTGCCTGCCGTGCGGGGTGCACATGCACCTCGGGGACGGCCGGGTGCTGAAGACCGTGCACACGCCGATGACCGTTCCCACCGCGCTGCCCTGACGAGGTTTCCCATGCCCGCCACGCGCGATGCGCAGGAGGTGGGGGAACGGATCGAGCTGCTGCTGGGACAGGTCCGCGAGGCGGTGAACGCGCGGACCCGCGAGCGGGTCGAGGAGCTGGTGCGGCTGCTGCTCGAGCTCCACGGACAGGGGCTGGCCCGGGCGATGGAGCTGCTGGACGAGGGCGGGCGGAGAGCGCTGACCGGTGATCCGCTGGTGTCGAGCCTGCTCGTCCTCCACGACCTCCACCCCGACGACGTGCATACGCGAATCCAGCGGGCGCTGGACCGGGTACGCCCTTACCTCGGCTCGCACGCCGGGGGGATCGAGTTCCTGGGTGTGGATGGAGCAGGCGTCGCCCACCTCCGCCTCGAGGGAAGCTGCAACGGGTGTCCCTCGTCCACGGTGACGGTGAAGCTGGCCGTCGAGCAGGCGGTGCTCGAGGCAGCGCCCGAGCTGGAACGGATCGAGGTCGAAGGCGTGACCGCCCCGCGCCAGGCTGCGCCCGACGGCAGCGGCGCGTGGCGGACCCTGGCCGGTGCCGAGGGGCTTCCCGACGGCGGGCTCTCCTCCCAGAGGATCGACGGAGCGCAGGTGCTGGTCTGCCGGGCGAAGGGAACGCTGTTCGCCTTCCGCGACGGATGCGCCCGCTGTGGATCCGGCCTCGAGCGCGGGGTGCTCGACGGAGACACCCTGGTCTGCCCGGCCTGCCAGCAGCGCTTCGACGTGCGGAAGGCCGGGCGCGCGCTCGAGGGTCACGACCGTCATCTCTATCCGCTGCCGCTCCTGGTCGAGGCCGGTGCGGCCCGGGTGGCGCTCCCCGAGGCGCGGACGTGAGCGGCGGCGGGCTGGCCTCGCTGAGGCGGCTCCGGGAACGTCCCTCGGCCGATCCGGAGGAGCGCTGCCAGCTCTGCGCGAACCCGATCGAGGAGACGCATCCCCATCTGGTCAGGCTCGACACCCGAGCGCTGCTCTGCAGCTGTCCTCCCTGTTTTCTCTTGTTCGGACAGAAGGGGGCTGGCGGCGGGAAGTTCCGCGCGGTGCCCCGGCGCTACGTCCACCAGCCGCTGCAGCTCTCGCTGGCCGACTGGGACGCGCTGCAGATCCCGGTGCGGATGGCGTTTCTCTTCCGCAACTCGTCGCTGGGGCGAATCGTGGCGTTCTATCCGAGCCCCGCCGGAGCCACCGAGTCCCTGCTCTCGCTGGAGGCCTGGGAGGAGATCGAGAGCCGGACGCCGTTGCTGCAGGGGATGGAGCCGGACGTCGAGGCGCTGCTCGTCCGCGGCGAGCCTCACGGGGAGCGGCTGGAGACGTTCCTGGTGCCAATCGACGCCTGCTACGAGCTCACCGGGCGCGTGCGGCGGCTGTGGCGCGGCTTCGACGGCGGCGACGAGGCGCGCGGCGAGCTGGCCCGGTTCTTCGCCACGCTCCGCGCGCGCAGCGAGGCCGCCGCATGATGCCGGCGACGGCCATGCCACGTCTGACGTTCCGGGTGGAGGACGCCCGGCCCGAGCCTTACGCGCAGGCGCCGACCATGACCTTCAGCGTCCGCATCGTCGAGCCCGACGGGGCGGACGTGGAGAGCATCGCCCTGGGGTGCCAGGTCCGGATCGAGCCCCAGCGGCGCCGCTACCAGCCGCAGGAGCAAGAGCTCCTGGCGGACCTCTTCGGGGAGCCGGATCGCTGGGGACAGACCGTGCGGCCCTTCCTTCTCGCCCAGATCTCGACCCTCGTCCCGCGCTTTGCCGGGAGCTGTCGGGCGGAGCTCGCCATCCCGTTCAGCTACGACCTGGAGGTGGCCTCCGCCCGCTACCTGCACGCGCTCGGCGAGGGCTCGGTGCCGCTGATCTTCCTCTTCAGCGGAACGGTCTTCCGCACCGGAGCGGACGGGCTCCGGGCATCGCCGGTGCCCTGGCAGTGCGAGGCCCGCTTCGAGCTTCCGGTAGCCACCTGGCGCGCCCTGATGGACGTGTACTTCCCCGGCGGCGGCTGGCTCCGGCTCGGTCGCGAGGCGCTCGACGGCCTCACCCGCTACAAGGCCGGTCGCGGGCTGCTCGGATGGGACGAGGTGGTGGCCGACCTCCTCGAGCGGGCGAAGCCATGAGCTTCGAGCGCATGCAGGCCATCGCCGACGCGGTGCTCTACGAGGGCTACGTCCTCTACCCCTACCGCGCGTCGTCGGGAAAGAACCAGGTGCGCTGGCAGTTCGGAGTGCTCGCCCCACCGGCCTTCTGCGAGGAGCACCCGGACGAGAGCTCCTGGCTCGAGACTCAGGTGCTGGTCGCCCGGGGCACGCGGCTGCGCGGCCGGGTCCGTTTCCTCCAGCTCCAGCGGAGACTCGCTGCAGGCCAGCCCCCGTGGGACGAGGGCGTGGAGCGCACGGTCGAGCTCGACGAGGCGCTGCCGGTCGAGCGGCGGCTGGGGTTCGGATTTCCCGGCGGCCGGGAGACGGATGGGCCGGTGGTCCGCGAGCGGCACCCGCTCCGTGGCGAGGTCTTCCTCGGATCGGAGGCGGTGGGCGAGCTCCTCCGGGTGCGGATCCGCGTGGAGAACCTGACGCGCTGGGCGACCAGTGAGTCGAACCGGCAGGAGGCCCTTCCGGCGGCCCTGGTGGGGGTGCACACGCTTCTCCATCTCCCCGACGGAGCGTTCGTCTCGCTCCTCGATCCGCCAGAGCCCGCACGCGAGGCCGCGGCCGGCTGCCGCAACGTCCGCACCTATCCGGTCCTTGCAGGCGAGCCGGGCGAGGTGGACGCGGTGCTCTCCTCGCCGATCATCCTCTACGACCATCCGCGCATCGCTCCCGAGAGCCCGGGCGACCTCCACGACGGGACCGAGATCGACGAGATCCTCAGCCTCCGCATCCTGACCCTCACCGACCAGGAGAAGGAGGAGGCGCGGGCGACCGATCCCCGCGCGGCGAGGGTCATCGATCGCGTGGAGACGCTGGGCCCCGAGGGGTTGCTCCCGCTGCATGGCACGATTCGCTCGCGCGGCCCCGTGTCCTGGTTCGACCCCGAGCACCCCGACCCCGCATCGCCCGAGACCGACGCGGTGACGATCGACGGGGTCCCGGTGCGTCGTGGCAGCCGGGTGCGCCTCCAGCCCGGTCACGGCGGCCGGCGGACCGACGCCCAGGACCTCTTCGTCACCGGGAAGGTGGCCCGGGTCCAGGCGGTGCTCCACGACGTCGATGGCGGCTGCCACCTGGGGGTGACGGTCGAGGACGATCCCGCCGCCGACCTTCTCGACACCGAGGGCCGCTATCTCTACTTCGACCCGGACGAGGTGGTCCCCCTGTGAGCGGCCATGGTCGAACGCTGGTCGCCGGCGTGGGCAACGTCTTCCTCGGCGACGACGGGTTCGGGGTGGAGGTCGCGCAACGCCTCGCCAGCGTTCCGCTTCCTCCCGGCGTCGAGGTCCGCGACTTCGGCATCGGAGGAGTCCACCTCGCGTACCAGCTGCTGGAGGGCTACGACACCCTGGTGCTCGTGGACGCGGTCGGCCGGGACGCGCCGCCGGGGACCTTGTTCGTCATCGAGCCGGACCCCCGGGACCTCGGGCACGATCTCGACGCGCACGGCTTCGATCCAGCCTCGGTGCTGGAGCTCGCGCGCACCCTGGGCACCTCGGTTCCCCGGGTACTGCTCGTGGGCTGTGTCCCGGCAGAGGTGGAGGAGCGCCTCGGCCTCTCCCCGCCCGTGGAGCGGGCGGTCGAGGAAGCACTCCGGCTCATCCCTACATTGCTGGTGCAGCACTCCCAACTGGAGGAACTCACATGCTTGGTCGGATCGTCCTAGGTGCACTCGCTCTGGGCGCGGTGGCGTTCATCGTCACCTTGCTCCCGGATGTCGCCCGCTACGCGAAGATGCACTCGATGTGATCCCTTGGCGCGCTTCCGCATCTCGCCGCAGCGGTCCGAGCTGTGGGCCGAGGCCCGCTCGAGCCTTCACCCCGTCAGGGTTCACACCTCGGGCCTGGAGGGTGTGGTGGAGGCGGAGCTGGTCGATGGTCAGCCGGCGCTGCGCACGCCCACCTACGTGGAGGTGGACACCCAGCGACTGCGCTCGGGCAACCCGCTGGTGGACGGCGAGCTCCATCGGCGGCTCGACTCCCGAAAGTTCCCCCGCATCCGGGGCGAGCTCACCCGGTCCACGCCGGGGAACGGAGCGGGCAGGAGCCGGCTGACGGGGGAGCTGACCCTGCACGGAGTGACGCGCACGCTGGATGTGGAGGTCACGGTGCGACAGCTCGATGCCCGCACGCTGGAGATCGAGGGCGCACGCGCGATCGACATGCGGGACTTCGGGCTGCCGCCGCCATCGTTCCTGATGTTCAAGATGCAGCCCCAGGTCCAGGTGCGGGCGAGGCTGCTGGTAGAGAGCGAGGGCTGAGGGCCGCGTGTCTCCGTCGAGCTCGCACGGCGCCGAGCCCGGGGCCTGACGGCGCAGATCGGTCCGTTCCGAGGCGCCCGTTCCTCCGGAACGAGGACGGGACGCGCCCGTCCGCGAGGACGCGTCGTGCGGTCGGGTCCGGCCGTTGCCGCGCTCGACGCCGGTGCGCGGCCGACCCACGTGGCAGGCATTGCACCTGCTCTGTGGGTCCTATGCAGCTCTTGCACCACGACCGAGCTTGAACGGCGTCCGTGTCGCGCACGGGGTTTGCAGCCCCCTGTGCCAGGATGTCCTTCAGATGACGGACGCACTGACTGCGAGACTCGTGGAACTGCTGGCCCGCGTGAAGCCCGGCTGCGACTGTCCCCGCTGCGACGTCGCCGCTTACCAGAAGGTGCTCAGCGAGCACCTCGTCGCCGTCGGACCTGGCTACCGCCCGGAGCACCTCCGGGCTGCCTGGGAGAAGCCGACGCCGCGGCCGGACCGACGGCGGGACGACTAGTCCCCCACCGCCGTTCGTGCCGGCCGGATCGGCGCGCTCCTCGAGGTCCGGCCAGACGCGACGACCTGCTCCTCCCTGCGCCGCGCGGAAGCCTTCACCGGACAAGCTCGCGCTGTTCGAGAGCGGCGCCCGGCGCCCCTCGAGAGAGGCCCCCTCCCGCGGGGCAGGAGATCCGAGGACGAGGGGTTACGAGGAGCGTCCCGCTCGCGCTCTCGCCCCGGTCATGAGCCGCTGATGCGGTCGGTGGGCTGGATCTCCCGGATCCCCTTCTGGTCGATGGTCAGGAAGAACAGTGGCTTCTCCGCCTCGCGCCGGTCGTTGAAGCGAGTCTTCCCGGTCGCGCCCTCGAAGTCCTTGATCCCGTTGAGCCCATCGCGCACCGCCGCGCGATCCAGCGCCGCGGTCTGCTTGTCGAGCAGCTGCCGCAGCATCCGCGCCGAGTCGTAGCCGATGGCGTCCAGCAGCGTGGGCGTCGAGTCCTTGTACGCCTCGGAGTAGAGCCGCACGAAGCGCTTCGTCGGCTCGCGGCTGCTGTCCGCGTAGAACCCGTCGACGAAGACGCTGCAGAGGACGAACTTCCCGCCCCGCTCGACCAGCTGGGGGATGCCGTCGGAATTCTTCGGCGAGTTCCAGCCGTTCCCCCCGAGCAGGGTCACGGTCCGGATGTCCCTCTTCCCGGTGGTCTTCTTGAGGTTCTCGATCTCCCGGGCGTCGCAGGTGTTGGTGATGATGTCCTCCACCGCCAGGGCCGGCGCCACCAGCCCCACCCGCTGCCACTCGTCGGGGATGAAGAGCGCCTCGAAGTCCACGATGGGGTCGAGCTTGCTCTTCGCCTTCTCCACCGCCTTCCGCCGGCGGTAGCTGTCCTTGACGTCCTTCGTCGCTTCCTGGACGTCCTCGAAGTAGTCGCGCCGGTCCTCGAGGTAGAAGCGGCCCACCAGCTTCTTGGCCTGGGTGGTGAACGTGGTCTGGTCGGCGGTGTAGCTCTCGGCGCCACGAACCGCGCCGCCCTGGGCCAGCACCTGGTCCCAGAAGTCGTTGGTCATCTCCACGCCATAGGGCGTGTTCGGGTACAGGACGGCGAAGCTCTTGTAGCCCATGACCTTCGTCGCCCAGTCCACGAGGCCCTTCGTCTGGGCCGAGTAGGTCAGCATGTTCCGGAAGACGAAGGGGCCGATGTCGGTCACGTCCTCGCTCCGGGTCAGGGTGAGCAGCGGCAGGCCGAGATCCTGCGCAACCAGCGCCGCGCGCTTGCTGTCCTCGATGAACAGCGGGCCGATGGCCGCGACCGCCCCGTCGTTGAAGACCAGCTCCTCGACCGCGGTGGCGGCGCGCGTGCCGTCCCCCTGCGTATCCTTCACCACCAGCTCGACGTCGCTGCCCTTGAGCGCCAGGCGGATGCCGCGCATGACCGCCTCGCCGAAGCCCTTGTACTTGCCGGTGAGCGGGAGCAGCACCCCCAGCGTCCGGGCGCGCACCTGGCCTACCCGGTCGGCGCGGGCGAGCATCTCCTGCGCCTCTGCGGTGTAGGGGCTCCCGGGGGCGTTGGAGAGCAGCGACTGCAGCGTGGACTTGAGCTTCGGGATGTCGCGGGTGTGCTGGTACACGCGCGCCAGCTTGAAGGTCAGCAGCGGCCAGGCCGGATGCGAGGGAGAGAGGTCCGCCTGCACCCGTCCGACCTCTTCCACGCCCACCTGCGCGTCCACCAGATCCGCGATCTGCGCCAGCGCCGTGTTCCGCTCCTCGGGCGTGGAGGCCTGCTCCGCCCTCTGCAGCGCCATCTTCATCGCCTGGTCGTAGAGGCGAGCACCCTCGGCGGCGCGGCGGAGCGCGTCCTCGAGCTGCGCACGCTGACCGGAAGGCACGCGGTCGCGGAGCGGCAGCAGCGTCTGATAGGCGTCGCGGTAGCTCTTCAGCTCCAGCGCCGACAGCCCGAGCTTGAAGCGCGCATCCTGCGCCTGGGGAAAGAGCGGGTTCTCGAACAGCAGCTCGTTGAACTGCTTGCGGGCGTTCACGTAGTCGCCCAGCTCGAAGGAGAGGACGCCGGCCCGGTAGAGAGCCTCCTCTCCGGCGGTGGTGGCCGGGTAGGCCTTGCGGAAGCTCAGGTAGACCTCCACCTGCTTCGCCTTGGGCTGGCCCTGGGCCTTGGCCTCCACCTGTGCGAGAGCCTGATCGGCGTTGGGGTCCCTGCGGATCTCCCCGCTCGGCTTGCGCGGCGGGGCTCCGGGAAGGTCCGCCATCGGCGCCTGGCTGGCGCAGGCGACGGCGAGCAGGGCGGCGAGCGCGGCGGCCGCGACGCGGAGGTGCATCATGGGGGTCGCTCCTTACCAGACTGCGGCGGACGGGCGACCCCTTGCCAGCTCTACGCCAGCCGCTGGGGCGAGTAGGTCACCTCTGCGGGCCCGCCCTGGGCGTGGATCCGCTCCAGGAACCGGGTGAACGCGTCCAGGGAGCAGGCCGGCCCGGGTGGGCCCAGCCGGCACACCGCGACACCGTCGCGCTCGACGAGGATGGTCTCACCGGCCTGCGCCCGCTCCAGCAGCTCGGCGAACCGCGCCCTCGCCTCGGACTCGGCAACTCTGGTCAGCATGAAGCGGCCTATCCTCCGCCTCCGCCGCGTCCCGCAAGCCGCAGCGAGTCAATCCGGACTCGGCCGGTCCGGCATCCGGGTGGCGGGCGGCCGCGCGCGCCCGTGCGCGGTTTGCTCGCGCGTTGCTCGCCGCGGCCACACCCCGACGCTCGCCACGAGTTCTCGCGAGGTCGCGAGAATTCGCGTCGAGGGCGACGCCCACGACATTGGAATGACTGCGTTTTCGGACTGCTGCGCCCGGCACGGCGGGTGCCTGACGCCCTGTCATGAACTCTGCCCGAGACCCATCCACCCCGGCCTTCCTGCTCGTGCTGCCGTTGATGCTCTGCGCCTGTGCCGGGGGATCGCCACCTGGCCCGCGAGCCGAGGTCGGCCCCCGGCAGGTCCGGACGGCGCGGGCTGAGCGTTCCCCCCGCCGGGTCGTCACCGAGGTGGTCGGCACGGTGCGCGCCACGCGCAGCGCGACCATCGCTCCGCTCCTCGGCGGCACGGTCGCGGAGATTCGCGTCAGTCTGGGGAGCTCGGTCCGGGCCGGCGACGTGCTGGTGAGGCTCTCCGCCGGCGACGTCGGGGCACGCCTCGACCAGGCCCGGGCGGCAGCCGCGCAGGCCGAGCGTGACCGGAACCGGGCCATCCTCCTGAAGGAACAGGGAGCGATCTCCGTGGCGCAGTTCGAGGCCTCCCTGTCGCAGTGGAGCATCGCCCACGCCCGGGAGGCCGAGGCCAGCTCCGTCGCAGAGCGGAGGTGGCTCCGGGCGCCCTTCGCCGGGGTGATCACCGCGAAGGTCGCCAGCGTGGGAGACACCGCGCTCCCCGGGCAGCCGATCCTGGTGCTGGAGATGCCTTCCGCGCTTCGCTTCGAGGCGCAGGTGCCCGAGCGCGCGGGTGAGGAGCTGGTCGTCGGCGATCGCCTCCCCGTTCGTCTGGACGGACTCGACCGGGAGCTCGAGGGGCGGATCGCCGAGATCCAGCCTGCGTCGGACGATGCGACCCGGACCCGGCTGTTCAAGATCGACCTCCCGGAGACGCCCGGGCTCAGGACCGGACGCTTCGGGCGCATGCTGGTGAGGGGCGACCAGTCGCCGGCGGTGACCGTGCCCTCGGCCGCCGTCATCCGCCGCGGTCAGCTGGAGACCGTGTTCGTCGTCGAGTCGGGACGGGCGCGGCTCCGGCTGGTGCGCTCGGGTCGAGAGAGGGATGGCCGGGTGGAGATCTCCTCCGGCCTCGCCGGCGGAGAGGCGGTGGTCCTGTCGGCGTCGACGGAGCTCGTCGACGGTCAGCGGGCGGAGGCCGAGCGATGACTCGCGCTCCTCGACTCGGCGTCGCGGGGACGCTCGCTCAGGCCTTCATCGGTTCCCGGCTCACTCCGCTGCTGGTCACCGGCTCGGTCCTCCTGGGTCTCGTGGCGATCTGGGCGCTCCCCCGGGAGGAGGAACCGCAGATCAAGGTTCCGGTGTTCGACATCTTCGTCGAGATGCCGGGGGCCGGGGCTGCGGAGGTCGAGAGCCGTGTCTCGGCGCCGCTCGAGCGGCTCACCTGGGAGATCGCCGGAGTCGAGTACGTGTACTCGACGAGCCAGCCCGGGCGCTCCCTGGTGGTCGTCCGGTACCGCGTCGGGGAGGATCCGGAGCGAGCGCTGGTGAAGCTCTCGCGGAAGCTCGAGGCCAGCGCCGACCGCATTCCGGCCGGGGCATCGATGCCGCTGGTCAAGGCGCGATCCATCGACGACATCCCGATCCTCGCGCTGACCTTCCATTCCGACCGGGTGGACCACCTCGGGCTCCGGAGGGTGGCCGCGGAGGTCGCCGCGCAGATCAAGCACCTCCCCGAGGTCTCGGAGACCTTTCTCATCGGAGGATACCGGCGGCAGATCGGGATTCACCTCGACCCGGCAGCCCTCGAGGCACGCGGGCTTGCAGTCCTCGACGTGCAACGGGCACTCGGGCCCGCCAACCGGCAGGAGGTCGCCGGGGCACTGACCACTCTCGACCGCGAGGTCATCGTCCAGACCGGTGCCTTCTTCACCTCGGCGGAAGAGGTGGCCTCCGCGGTGGTGGGCGTTCATGAACGGAGACCGGTCTACCTCCGGGACGTGGCGCGGGTGGAGGACGGCGCCGAGGAGACGAGGCAGTACGTCTTCTTCGGGACGGGAGCGGCCGCTCCCGGCCCAGCACGCGACGAGCCCGCGGTGACACTTGCCGTCGCCAAGCGGCCAGGGAGCAATGCGATCACCGTGGCCAGGGCAGTCCTCTCCCAGGTCGAGCGCCTGAGAGGTACGACGATCCCCTCGGAGATCGAGATCTCGGTCAGCCGCAACTACGGGGAGTCGGCGGCGGAGAAGTCGAACGAGCTGCTCTTCCACATGGCGCTCTCGGTGGTGGGTGTCTCTCTCCTGGTCCTCTTCCTGCTCGGCTGGCGTGAGTCCACGGTGGTGGCGGTCGCCATCCCCTCGACGCTGGCGCTGATGCTCCTGCTCTTCTACCTCCTCGGCTACACCATCAATCGGGTGACCCTGTTTGCGCTGATCTTCTCCATCGGGATCCTGGTCGACGACGCGATCGTGGTTGTGGAGAACATCGTCCGGCACCGGGAGCTCGAGGGCTCGAGCCGAGCCTCGATGCGGGAGATCGCCATCCGGGCAGTGGCCGAGGTGGGAAATCCCACCGTCCTGGCAACGCTGGTGGTGATCGCGGCGATCCTACCCATGGCCTTCGTGGGCGGCCTCAGTGGCCCGTACCTGCGCCCGATTCCGGCTGGCGCATCGGCGGCGATGGTGTTCTCGCTCCTGGTCGCCTTCGTCGTGACGCCCTGGGCCGCGGTTCGTCTCCTGGGCGGACGCCGCGTGGGTGGCTCGGGGCACGATCGCGAGAACCGGACGACTCGGGCCTACCGTTGGCTGATGTCCCGCCTGGTGGGCCGTCCGCGCTGGCGCTGGGGCTTCCTGGGCCTCACCGCGCTCCTCCTTCTCGGAGCGATGGCGTTCGTTCCCACCGGGTGGGTCAGGGTCAAGATGCTGCCCTACGACAACAAGAGTGAGCTGGAGGTCGTCCTCGACATGCCAGAGGACAGCTCGCTGGAACGGACCGCACAGGTGGCCCGGGAGATCGCCGCCGCCGTCCGCCAGGAGAAGGAGGTCACCAGTGCCCAGGTGTACGTGGGCACCGCGGCACCCCACGGCTTCAACGGACTGATGCGGCACTACGACCTGCGCCGCGGCTCTAGCCGGGCGGAAGTCCAGGTCAATCTGCTCCCGAAGGCCGAACGGCGGATCCAGAGCCACGCCTTCGCGATCCGGATCCGCCCCGCCGTCACGGCGATCGCCGCACGTCACGGTGCACGGGTCGTGGTCGCGGAGGTGCCGCCCGGCCCACCGGTGATGCAGTCGGTGGTGGCGGAGATCTACGGGCCGGACGAGGCCGAGCGGCAGCGCCTCGCGGAGCGGATGCGAGGACTCTTCCGCCGGACCCCGGGAGTGGTGGACGTGGACTGGTCAATCGAGTCGCCTCAGCCCAAGCAGGTCCTGGTGGTGGACAAGGAAAAGGCCGCCCTCCACGGCATCCACGCCGAGAGCGTCGCGAGGACACTCCGGATCGCAGTCGACGGCGAGCGGGTCGGGCGCCTGCACGTCCCACGCGACCAGGAGGCGGTCGACCTCGTGGTCGATGTGCCGCGGAGCCAGCGAACGGGAATGGCCGATCTCCTGGCGCTCCGGCTTCCCGATGGACGCGGGCAGTCGCTGGTGCCGCTCGGCGAGCTGGTGCGGGTGGAGAGCACCCTCGAAGACCGGAGCATCCAGCACAAGAACCTCTTGCCCGTGGTCTACGTCACGGGGGACGTGGCCGGGGGCGCGGAGAGCCCGGCCTACGCCATCCTCGAGATGAGCAAGGGCGTCGATGCGGCGGTGCGGATCCACCACGCCAACCAGCCGGTGAGCGATGCGCAGCCGGCGCTCAAGTGGGACGGCGAGTGGCATGTCACGCTCGAGCTGTTCCGGGATCTCGGTGGCGCGTTCGTGATCTGCCTCTTTCTCATCTATGCCCTGCTCGTAGGCTGGTTCCGCTCCTTCACCACGCCCCTGGTGGTGATGGCTCCGATTCCCTTCTCGCTGGTGGGCATCCTCCCAGCCCATGCGGCCATGGGAGCTTTCTTCACCGCCCCCTCACTCATCGGCTTCATGGCCGGCGCGGGCATCGTGGTGCGGAACTCGATCATCCTGGTGGACTTCGCCGAGGGCCGAATTCGCCAGGGACTCTCGGTCGAGGAGGCGGTGGTCGATGCCGGCGCCGTCCGCTTCCGCCCGATGCTCCTCACCGCGCTCGCGGTCACCGTGGGGTCCGCTGTCATCCTCTTCGACCCCATCTTCCAGGGTCTGTCGATCTCGCTCGCGGCCGGGGAGGTGGCCTCGCTGCTCATCAGCCGGATGGCGGTGCCGGTGCTCTACGCCATGGTGCGCCGGCAGAAGACCGGAGAGCTCGAGGAGGTACGCCCTCCGGACCTGGCGCTGGTGGGCTGACGCGGCGACTGCGCCGCGGCCGGCTCACTCCCGGGATGCCGTCGCAGGAACCGCCCTGGTTCTGCGAGGAGGAGCTCCCTCTCGGGAGCGTGCGGCACGCGGTTCTTCCCGCGCCCGGGTCCAGGGGCGCGGCACGGCGGCAGCTCACCGCGGCGAACGGGGGCGCCGAGCAGTCGTCACCCGGTCGCCTCCGCGCTCTCCCGCACCGTCTCCAGGAGACCGTTGACCAGAACATGGGCTCCAGACCCCACACCGAGCGTCCAGTAAGTGCGGAACCACCGGCGCGCCTGCGCGTCGGTGGTCGCGGTGCGCATCGTGCCCGAGAGCATGGTGCGTCGCTCGCTCAGCGGGCGTACCGCGAGCGAGTACACCGTCTTCGCGTACCCGGGCTCCTCGAACTCGCGGAAGGTCTCACGCTTCACCGTGGCGTAAGTGATGACCGGCCGCCAGAACTTCGCCACCTGGCCCAGAGCGATCTCCTCCCGCGGGCGCTCGCCGAGGAGTACCCACCCACCCTGGTCCACCGGGAGGTCGCCTGCCTCGCGGAGCCGGAGCGTCTTCGGTGCCGCCGGTGGGGCCTCGCCGTGCAGCAGATGCGCAGCGATGCCGGGGAGCACGCGGAGCGCCCCGAGCAGCCCCACCAGCGGCCGGCCCCTGGCGACCTCGACGAAGTCTGCCGCCATCAGGGCATCCCACGTCCTCGCCACGTCCGCCTCGACCGTGGTCGCCACGGAATCCGAGACGTCGTACACGGGAAGGAATCGTCGATCAGCATCATCATCACCTCTCGGGCAGGGGCGGGCGGTCCGTTCCCGGCGGCGGCGCGAAGCGACCCAGCAGCAGCGCCGCGGCTCGACCCGCGGCCAGCACCGCCCGCTTCGAGAGCGCCTCGCCAGGCGCCATCGACTGCACCGGCAGGCTGCACAGCCAGGCCTTGCCGATGAAGCCGAGCCCGCGCGCCATCTCCACCACCCGCGCCGGAGCGAAGCGGTGGAGCCCATCGTTCCCGGGGGGAGCCGCCACCGAACGGAGCGTCACCTCGTGCGCCTCCAGGTCGGCGTCGACGAAGACCACGCGGGAGTGGCCCGGCATCTCACCCGCGAGCTCCGGGAGGACTGTCGCGGTGGTTCGCAGCTCCAGCCCGTCGGCGTGCGCGGCGCGCAGCAGCTCGACCACGAAGGGGCCCACGCCGTCGTCACCGCGCAGGGTGTTGCCGATGCCGATGACCAAGGTGCTCATCCCCTCACCGCTCCCTTCTCGACAGCAGCTCGCCGTTAGGTCCGCGCACCTCGACCACCATCGCCATCTGCCCCAGCGCATGAGTCGAGCAGGACAGGCAGGGGTCGAAGCAGCGGATCGCCGCCTCCACCCGGTTGAGCATCCCCTCGGTCAGTGCGGTGGGGTTCACGAACCGCTCGGCGGCCTGCCTCACCGCTCGCTGCATGGGCCCGCCATTCTGCTGGGTGGCGATGAGGAGGTTGGCCCTCCTCACCTGACCGTTGAGGTCCACCTCGTAGTCGTGGAACAGCGTGCCGCGCGGCGCCTCGCAGCACCCGACGCCCGAGGTGTGGTTCGGACGCGCCCAGCTCCGGACGCGGGTCCAGAGGAGCTCGGGGTCGGCGAGCGCCTGCTCGATGCGCTCGACGCAGTGGAGCATCTCGATGAGCCGCGCGTAGTGGTAGTGGAACGACTGCGACACCACCCCCTGCTTTCCCAGCCACCGGAAGTTCACCAGCTCGGCATCGGCCCGCGGGGTGCCCGTGGCCTTGACGACGTTGAGTCGCGCGAGCGGCCCGACCCGGTACATTCCCTTCTGCTCGCCCAGGGCTGAATAGAAGGCCGGCTTCACGTAGGTGTACGGCTCGGAGACCTCGCTCAGGAAGCTCCGGTACTGCCGCGGGTCGAGGCGCTCGGCCACCGCGTTCCCGCCGGAGTCCACCAGCCGCAGCGTGCCGTCGTAGAACTCGAGATTTCCGTCCTCGTCCACCAGCCCGAGGAAGAGCGACGGGAAATCGCCGAGGCCGGCGATCTCCGCGCGCAACGGCTCGAAGGTCCGCTTCAGCCGGTCCAGGGCGACGCGCATCGACTCGTACAGCTCGGGGATCCACGGCAGGAGCTCATCCACGGCGCTCCTGCTCACCGGGCTCGTCACCCCGCCCGGAACCGACCAGCCCGGGTGCACCTTGCGCCCGCCCACCAGCTCGATGACCCGCTGCCCGAACTGGCGGAGCCGGATTCCCCTCCGGACGAAGTCCGTCTCGCTGCCCGCCATGGCGAAGAGGTTCCGCTCGGCGGGGGCGGCGTCCATGCCCACCAGCAGGTCCGGGCTGGAGAGATGGAAGAAGGAGAGGGCGTGGGACTGCAGCACCTGGGCCCAGGTGGCGAGGCGGCGCTGCTTCACCGCCGCCACCGGCACATCCACGCCGAGGATGCGGTCGCCGGCCTTGGACGCGGCGAGCGCGTGGGACACGGGGCAGATGCCGCACACCCGCGCCATGAGCCCGGGCATCTCCTCCAGCGGACGCCCCTCGCAGATCTTCTCGAATCCACGGAACTCGACGATGTGAAGGTGCGCGTCGGTCACCTTCCCCGCGCCGTCCACGTCGATGGAGATCTTCGCGTGGCCCTCGATGCGGGTGACCGGGTCGATCAGGAGGGTCTTCGCCATCGCCGCCTCACCCGAACCTTCGCTCCAGCCGCGGCTCCCGCCCCTCGAGGAGCGCGGAGACCGCCTCCCAGATGCGATCCGCGGAGGGAGGGCAGCCCTGGAGCCAGAGGTCCACCTTCACCACCTGGTGCAGCGGCCTTGCTTTCTCCAGCAGCGCGGGGACTCCGAACTCGGCCGAGGGCACGCCGTGCACCAACGCCGACGTCTCGCGGTACGCGCGGTCGAACACCTCCTGCACCGGCCAGGCGTTGCGGATCGCCGAGACGTTGCCGGTCACCGCGCAGTCGCCGAGGGCCACCAGCAGCCTGGAGCGTTCGCGGATCCGGCGGAGCGTTTCGATGTGTTCCTCGTTCACCACCGCGCCCTCCACCAGGGTGACGTCCACCAAGGGGAAGTCCTTCGCCTTCGTGTCCACCAGTGGCGAGGCAACGAGGTCCACCTTCCCGGCGAGCTCGAGCAGCCGCTCGTCCAGGTCCAGGAAAGACATGTGGCAGCCCGAGCAGCCGCCCAGCCACACGGTGGCGAGCTTCGGCTTGCCGCTCATGGCGCCTCCCACTGCTTCCGCTCGCGGCCGTAGACGATGTACTTGAGGAACCGGCGGTCCTTGGTCATCTGTCCCACGCCGGCCCCCTTCACGAAGAGGGCGCCGGTGGGGCAGACCTGCACGCACTTGCCGCAGTCGGTGCAGGCCTCGGAGTCGCCCCACGGCGCGGCCAGGTCCGCGACCAGATGCAGCTTCTCCCCGCGGCCGGCCATGTCCCAGACGTGCGCGCCCTCCACCTCGTCGCAGGTCCGGACGCAGCGGGTGCAGCAGATGCAGCGGTTGAGGTCCAGCCCGTAGCGCTCGTGCGAGAGGTCCACCGGGCGCTTCGGGTTCCGGTAGGCGACCTGCACGTGGTCCACGCCGACCTCGGCTGCCATCTCCTGAAGCTCGCAGTGTCCGTTGGACACGCACACCGCGCAGACGTGGTTCCCCTCGGCGAGGAGCAGCTCGAGCAGCAGCTTCCGGTACTCGCGGAGCTTCGGAGTGTCGGTGTGGACGACCATCCCCTCCTCGATCTCGGTCATGCACGAGGTCTGGAGCCTCGGCCGTCCTTCCACCTCCACCAGGCACAGGCGGCACGCCCCCACGTCGGTCACCCCGCCGAGGTGGCAAAGCCGGGGAATCTTGATGTCGTTGTGCCAGGCGACCGTGAAGATGCTCTGGCCGGCCACCCCGGTGAGCATCCGCCCGTCGATGGTGAGCGTCTTGACGGTCATGGCCTCGGAGGCTCCTTCCTCATCCGGGCAGCGAATTCCTCCGGGAAGTAGCGGAGCGCGGTCATCACCGGGTTCGGCGCGCTCTGGCCCAGCCCACACAGGCTGGTGCTCCGGAGCAGATCGGCCAGCGCCTGGAGCAGGGCCAGATCCGCCTCGGTGGCCTCGCCACCACAGAACTTCTGGAGCAGCAGGTGCATCTGCACCGTACCGGCGCGGCAGGGCACGCACTTGCCGCAGGACTCGTCGCGGCAGAACTCCATGAAGTAGCGCGCGACGTCGACCATCGACGTGCCCTCGTCCATGACGATGAGTCCCCCCGACCCCATCATCGAGCCCAGCGCGACCAGCGACTCGTAGTCCACCGGCACGTCGAGCAGCGCTTCGGGCACGCACCCGCCAGAGGGTCCACCGGTCTGGATCGCCTTGACCTTGCCGCCGGCGGCGATGCCTCCCGCCATCTCCACGATGCGCCGGACGGGCGTGCCCATCGGCACCTCGATGAGCCCGGTGAGCTCGGTCTTGCCCGCCACCGCGAAGACCTTCGTACCCTTCGACCTCTCGGTGCCGATGCCGGCGAACCACTCGGCGCCGCGCACGATGATCGGCGGGATATTGGCGAAGGTCTCCACGTTGTTGATCAGCGTGGGCTTGCCCCACAGCCCTTTCTCCGGCGGATAGGGAGGCCGTGGGCGTGGCTCACCGCGCTTCCCCTCGATGCTGGCGATGAGCGCCGTCTCCTCCCCGCAGACGAACGCCCCGGCACCGATGCGGATCTGCACCGAGAAGTCGAAGGTGGTGTCGAGGATCCGCGAGCCGAGCAGGCCCTCCTTCTCCGCTTGCCTGATCGCGGTCTGAAGCCGAGTGATGGCCAGGCCGTACTCGCCGCGGACGTAGATGTATCCATGGCGCGCGCCCACGCCGTAGGCGGCGATGGCCATGCCCTCGAGCACCCGGTGCGGGTCCCCCTCGAGCACGCTGCGGTCCATGAACGCGCCGGGGTCGCCCTCGTCGGCGTTGCAGACCACGTACTTCACGTCGCTTTGCTGCTTGGCGACCAGCTGCCACTTCACCCCGGTCGGGTAGCCGGCACCGCCGCGACCGCGGAGGCCGGAGCGCGTCACCTCGGCCACGACGTCGACGGGCTTCATCTGGGTCAGCGCCCGGGCGAGAGCAGCGTACCCGCCGGCGGCGACGTACGAGTCGATGCGCTCGGGGTCCACCCGGCCCGCGTTCTCCAGCACGATGCGGAGCTGCCCGGCGAAAAAGGGATGGGTCTCGAAGCTCACCTTCCGCTTCTCCAGCCCCGCCGATGGCGTGCCCTCGACGAGTGCCGGTGCGTCGTCCGGGGTGACCTGCAGGAAGAGGGCGCCGTCGCTCTGCCGCCGCACCAGCGGGCCCTTGCTGCACATCCCCATGCAGCCGGTTCCGCACACCTCCACCTGCTGCCCCGCGGCCTTCGCCCGAGCCTGCAGCCCCGCCTCGAGCTGCCAGCTGCCGATGGCCTGGCAGCTGGCAGCGGTGCAAACGTGGAGACGCTCGCGGAACTTGCCGGCGCGCTCGCGCTCGGCCTCGGCACGGTCCTGGAGGTCGTCGGGATTCAGGCCCATGGCTCAGGCCCCCACCTCGTCGAGCTGCTGCTCCAGCGCCTCGACCGAGAGCTTGGGAAGGATTCGCCCGTCGAGGACCACCAGCGGCGCGAGGCCACACGAGCCGATGCACCGCGCCTGCTGGATGCCGAGCTTGCCAGACCGGCCGCGCGCCTCCGCCTGCTGGCACCGACGCTGGGCAGCGTCGAGCAGCCCCTTCGCGCCGGCCACGTAGCAAGCGGTGCCGGTGCAGACGAGCGCGGTGTGCTCGGCCTTCGGCTGCAGCGAGAAGAAGTTGTAGAAGGTCGCGACGCCGAGCACGCGCGAGGGCGGCAGCCTCAGCTTTCGCGACACCTCGCGGAGCCGGTCGGTGGAGAGGAACCCGAAGAGCTCCTGGGCGGTGTGCAGCACCTCGATGAGCGCGTCCGGCGCGTAGCCCTGCCGGGACATCGCGCGCTCGAAGAGCCTGGCGCGGTTGTCCTTCACGTTCTTCACGGCCGGAGCCGTGTCCGCCATGTCCGTCTCCCGAGAGGTCGCTGCCGGCACCCTGCGCCTCGGGGACGGGCAGCGGTCCTAGGGGCGCGACGGCACGAGCCTTTTCACCCCGGGAGTCCCTTCAATCCGCGTGCCGCCCGGGGTCAGGCGAGAAGAGGGCTCTCCCCGGACCGCCGACGCGCAGAATCCGCGCGTGGCCTCTCGGTGCGGGTGGATCATCGCGGTGGAAGCGCAGGTTCGTGCTCGCTTGCCCGCCCGAGGTCCCCATCGGGGTGCCCCATCGAGGTGCCAGACACCTCGTTCAGAGGTGCCAGACACCTCGTTCAGACACCTCGCCATCACCTCGTCTCCCGCTTGCAGCGACGCGCCGCGCGGGGACATGCTTCCATGAGCAAGGGAGGTGCCTCATGACTCGAGTCCCGAGCGAGGCAAGGCTCCTTCGAGAGGAGATCGAGCCCGGTGTCGTCCGCGGGGCCTGGCAGCATCGGCTCGACGACGGCCGCATCCAGTGCGACCTCTGCCCCCGCTTCTGCAAGCTCCACGAGGGCCAGAAGGCGTTCTGCTTCGTGCGCGAGGCTCGGAACGAGGAGATCGTTCTCACCAGCTATGGGCGGGCAACTGGCTTCTGCATCGACCCGATCGAGAAGAAGCCGCTGAACCACTTCTACCCGGGCTCGAGCGTCCTCTCCTTCGGCACTGCGGGCTGTAACCTCGGCTGTCGCTTCTGCCAGAACTGGGACATCTCGAAGGCCCGGGAGGACAGCGTCCTCTCGGCGAGAGCCTCGCCTCGAAGGGTGGCGGAGGCGGCGGCAGAGGCCGGCTGCAGGAGCATCGCCTTCACCTACAACGACCCGACCATCTTCGCCGAGTACGTGATCGACTGCGCCCTCGAGGCGCACGCCCGCGGCATCCGGACGGTTGCGGTGTCGAGCGGCTACATCGCACCCGAGGCTCGCCGCGACCTCTACGCTCACATGGACGCGGCGAACATCGACCTCAAGGCGTTCACCGAGCAGTTCTACCGGGAGCTCTGCTTCGCCCACCTCGACCCGGTCCTGGACACGCTCCGCTGGCTCAGGCACCACACCAAGGTGTGGCTCGAGGTCACGACTCTCCTGATCCCTGGTCGTAACGACTCCGAGAAGGAGGTGGAGACGCTCTGCCGGTGGTTCGCGAAGGAGCTCGGAGCCGACGTGCCGCTGCACTTCACGGCGTTCCATCCCGACTTCATGCTGATGGACATCGCCCCGACGCCGGCAGCGACGCTCACTCGCGCGCGGGAGCAGGCGAGGGCCGTGGGGCTGAAGCACGTCTACACCGGCAACGTCCGGGATCCGCGCGGTCAGTCGACGACCTGCGCCGGTTGCGGGCAGCAGGTCATCGGACGGGATGGGTACGAGATCACCGGCTGGAACCTCGACCCTCAGGGTCGCTGCGCGGCCTGCGAGATGCGGCTCCCGGGCCACTTCGACCCGGCGCCGGGACGCTGGGGTTCGAGGCGGCGCCCGGTCGTGCTCGACGGCGGAGCGTAGCGGATGTCCCCGAGCACTCCGGTCAGTGTGCGCCCTCCCGCGGTGGCCGGCTCGTTCTATCCGCGCGACGCCGCGCTCCTCCGCGAGAGCGTGGACGGGCTCCTCTCTCGCGCGGAGGCTCCGGTCATCGGCGGTTCACTGCGCGCGCTGATCGCTCCCCACGCCGGCTACGTCTACTCGGGGCCGATCGCCGCCAGCGCCTACGCGGTGCTCCGGAGGGAATCGACCCCGCCGCGATGCATCGTGCTGCTCGGCCCATCGCATTTCGTCCCCTTCTCCGGGCTGGCACTGCCGGAGTCGGCCGCGCTTGCCACGCCGCTGGGCGTGGTGCCCGTCGATCCGTTCGCCACGTCACTGCCGCAGCGCCTTGGACAGGTGGTCCGCTCGGAACGAGCGCATCGTCGCGAGCATTCGCTCGAGGTCCACCTGCCGTTCCTGCAACGCGTGCTGCCCGCGGGGTTCACCGTGCTGCCGCTGGTCGTGGGGGAGGCCAGGCCGGCCGAGGTCTCGGAGGTCATCGAGCTCCTCTCGGACCGACCGGGGACACTGGTGCTGATCAGCACGGACCTGTCGCACTACCTTCGCGCGGACGAGGCCCGCGAAATGGACGGCCGGACCTGTGGCATCGTGGTGGCCGGAGAGGTCGAGAAGCTCGAGCCGGAGATGGCGTGCGGTCACCACCCGCTCGCCGGGCTGATGCTCGCTGCGCGGCGCCGGCAGTGGCTGACGGAGCTGCTCGATGTGCGGAACTCGTCGGACACGGCGGGCGACCCGGACCGAGTGGTGGGCTACGCCGCGTTCGCGGTGGTCGGGCGTGCGCGTGGCTAGAACGTGACCTGCTTCCGACCACCATCGACCGCCTTCAGCCACTTCACCAGGCCCGGGAAGTAGGTCTTCTGGTCGTCCCACATCGAGAAGTGGCTGCCGTCGGGGCAGAACAGGAAGCTTCCCTGCTGGACCTGCCCCGCGACCCACTTCATGTGGGCCGGGTCCATCGTGTCGTGCTTCGCCCCGATGACGAGCGTGGGCATCGACAGCTTCGGGAGGTCGGCCTTCCGGTCCCACTTCTCGATGCGGCCCGACGCACCGAACTCGCTCGGCCCCTGCATCAGCACGTAGACCTTCTTGTTGAGCCTCGCGAGGGTCCGGTTCACCGCGTCCGGCCACTCCGGCAGCCGGCAGATGTGCTTCGCGTAAAAGTTCGGGATGAGCAGCGCTTCGTAGCGTGGATTCTCGAACTGCCCCTTTGCCTCGAGATCGCGGAGCTCCTTCACCACCGCGGGGTCCATCGACTTCGTGAGCACGTCGGTGGCGTACCGGTTGTAGTCGGGAATGCTCATCATCATGTTGGCGATGACGAGACCCTTCAGGTTCTGTCCGTACCTGAGCGCGTACTCGACCGCGAGCATTCCGCCCCACGAGGCGCCCAGCAGGAAGAAGTTGTCGCGACCGAGGCCGAGTGCCTTCCGGACCTGCTCCACCTCGTCGACCCACCGGTCGATCGTCCACAGGTCCGGATCATCCGGCTGGTCCGACCAGGCCGAACCGAGCTGGTCGTAATAGATGAGCTCGATCCCCTCGGGCGGCAGGAAGCCCTCGAAGGATTCGAACATCTCGTGGGTGGCGCCCGGGCCTCCGTGGAGGAGGAGGACCTTGATGCGCGGGTTGTTCCCGAAGCGCTTCGTCCAGATCTTGAAGACGCCCTTGGGGGTCTTGATCGGGACGAGCTTCACTCCGGCGGAGCGGACGGCTTCGGAGTCCTGGAAGTACGAGCGAAGGCTGGGCTCCCGGGGCGCGACCGCCGGAGACGAGGCATCGGCCGAGCTCGCGATCACGACCGCCACGATCGGGGCGAAATGGCGAAGGCGGGCGAGGACCATGGGGCCGCTCCTTCTGCTGGGATGGTGAGCGAACCCTAGCAGGCGAGCGGGCCTCGGACACCAACACTCCACGAGCCCGACACGGCTTCGCCTCTTCGGCTGTTCTCG
>DASROG010000140.1:0-6459 GCA_035646995.1 Myxococcaceae bacterium | reverse complement strand
ACCGCGTCGACCCCTCGGTGCCCATCGAGGAGACCGTCGGGGCGATGGCCGAGCTGGTCCGACAAGGAAAGGTCCGGCACCTCGGCCTCTCCGAGGCTGCTCCGGAGACCATCCGCCGAGCTCACCGCGTGCATCCGATCGTCGCGGTCCAGAACGAGTACTCGCTCTTCACCCGGGATCTCGAGGAGCCGCTGTTGCCGACCCTGAGGGAGCTGGGCATTGCGCTGGTGGCCTACAGCCCTCTCGGCCGCGGCTTTCTCAGCGGCCGGTTCCGCTCCCTCGACGACCTCGCGCCTGACGACTGGCGCCGTACCAACCCACGTTTCCAGGGAGAGAACTTCGCCCGGAACCTCGCCGTCGCCGATCAGGTCCGGCAGATTGCCCAGGAGAAGGGATGCACGCCCGCCCAGCTCGCCCTCGCCTGGGTCCTCGGTCGGGGCAAGGACGTCGTTCCCATCCCCGGAACGAGCAGCGTCGCGCGGCTCAAGGAGAATGCCGGCTCGATCCGGGTGCGCCTCACGCCGTCGGATCTCGAGCGGCTCGATCAGATGTCTCCGAGGGGCGCGGCCGTCGGCGACCGCTACGACGCCCGGGGGCAGCAGCTGCTGAACGGCTGAACCGGCCGGTCGCCTATCGATTCAATCCCTCGGTGACGGTCACGGCTTCGGCGGAGGCTCGTCGTTCCAGATGTCCACCACGCAGCTCCATCGTCCATCGGTGCCCTTGCGCCAGACGGCCACCGACTTCCCCCGCATGGCGATCGGCTTCCCGTCCGGGCCATTGAAGGTCGTAGTCGTCTTCGCGAGCTGGTAGCCCAGATCGCCGCGGGGAGCGATCTGGACCGAGGTGGTCTCCCAGCGGAGACCGAACCCCGGGACCTTGAAGCTCTCGGTCACGAAGCCGCGGATGGCGTCCTTTCCCACCAGGCTCGCCTGACCGGGAGGGAGAACGACCGCGTCGTCGGCCCAGAAGGACAGGGCGCGCTCGACGTCCCTCGCGGCGATGGCCGCCTGCCATGGGCCGTCAGTCGCCAGGATCGCGGCCCGGTCCGACTCGACGTCCACCCGCGAGCAGGCCAGCGTCCACAGCACGACGCAGCCAGAGATTCGACCTCGCAGCATCTGTCCTCCCCTCTGCAGGTCATTCGGGCACGGGAGCGAAGCGGGAGCAAGGAGAGCCGCAGCGCCGCCAGAGCACTCGGTGTCGAGTGCGGGCCCGGCCGCCGTTGACTGGGCAGTCAGTCTCTGGTGGAACGGCGCGTCATGGCGCAGCAGCTCATTGGCCAACCTGGCACGTCGCGCGCCGTCGTGGTGAAGGGGCTCCGCACTCCCTTCGTCAAGGCAGGCGGCGTCTTCGGCTCCCTCACCTCGCTCGACCTCGGCGCGGCGGTCGTCCGCGAGCTGGTCGAGCGCGCGGACATCGACCCGGCGGAGATCGACCAGATCGTCTTCGGCCAGGCCATCCCCACGCTCCTCGCTCCGAGCATCGCCCGGGAGGTCGGCCTCGCCTCCGCGCTTCCCAGGGCCCTCGAGGCGCACACGGTGAGCCGGGCCTGCGCCACCTCCCTCCAGGCCTTCACCGACGTGGCGTCCGCCATGGCTCTCGGGGTGAGCCAGGTGGCCATCGCCGGCGGGACCGAGTCGATGAGCGACGTGCCGATCTTCACCAGCCGGCCGCTCTCGCGCGCCCTGGTGAAGGCCAGCCGTGCGAGGACGCTGCCGGAGCGGCTCCGGGCCTTCGCAGGCCTGAAGCCCAGGGACATCGTCCCCGTCCCACCCGCCATCGCCGAGTACTCCACCGGCCTCACCATGGGGGAGAGCGCGGAGAAGATGGCGAAGGAGAATCGCATCTCCCGCACCTGGCAGGACGAGATCGCGCTGGCCTCGCACCAGCGAGCCGCCGCGGCCTGGAAGGCGGGCGTGTTCGATGCCCAGGTGATGCACGTCCCGGTCCCGCCCGCGTACACCAGCACCGGCACCACCGACGACATCGTCCGCCCGGACACCTCGCTCGACGCCCTGGCGAAGCTCAGGCCGGTCTTCGACCGGGCCCACGGCTCGGTCACCGCCGGCAACAGCTCGCCCCTGACCGACGGTGCCGCGGCGCTGGTGGTCATGCGGGAGGACCGGGCAAAGGCCCTGGGGCTCCAGCCGCTCGGCGCGCTGCGCGCCTTCGCCTACGCCGCGACGGATCCCGGAGACCAGCTGCTCCAGGGCCCGGCCTACGCCGCGCCCCTGGCCCTCGACCGCGCCGGCATGACCCTGAAGGACATCGATCTGGTCGAGATGCACGAGGCCTTCGCCGCGCAGGTGGCGAGCAACCTCCAGGCGTTCAGTAGCTCCGAGTTCGCCCGGAAGCTGGGCCGCTCCGCTCCGCTGGGAGAGGTGGACCCCGCGCGGCTCAACGTCCACGGAGGCTCCATCGCCCTCGGCCATCCGTTCGGCGCCACCGGCGCCCGCATCGTCATGCAGACCCTCGATGCGCTCTCGCGCAGGAACGGGAGCACCGCGCTCTGCACCGTCTGCGCCGCCGGCGGCCTCGGCGCGGCCCTCGTCCTGGAGCGCGTCTGATGGCCAGCTTTCGAAGCGAGATGCGGGGGGACGTGGCGGTGCTCACCTTCGATCTGCCGGGCGAGCCGGTGAACACGCTCTCCCCCGCCGTCGGCGCCGAGTTTACCGGGGAGCTGGAGCGACTCGGCCAGGACCCGGCGGTGAAGGCCATCGTCTTCACCTCCGCCAAGCAGGACTTCGTCGTCGGCGCGGACGTGAAGTGGCTCGGGGCCCTCCGGAGCGCCGCCGATGCCGAGCGGGCCTCGCGCGAGGGCCAGCAGGGCTTCGACCGGCTCGCCGCCTTCCCCAAGCCCGTGGTCGCCGCCATCCACGGGGCGTGCCTCGGTGGCGGCCTGGAGTGGGCGCTGGCCTGCCGGGCGCGCGTGGCGTCCGATGCCCCTCGCACGCAGCTCGGGGTGCCCGAGGTGCAGCTCGGGCTTCTCCCGGGCGCGGGCGGCACCCAGCGGTTGCCGCATCTCATCGGCGCCCAGGCGGCGCTGGACCTCATCCTGTCCGGGAGGCCCGTCCGCGCCTCGAAGGCGCGCAAGCTGGGCCTGGTGGACGAGGTCGTCCCGCCGTCCATCCTCGTCGAGGTGGCGGTGGAACGCGCCCGCGCGCTCGGCTCGGGGCAGGGGAGCCCGCCGCCTCACCGGAGCCCGCGCGAGACCGTCACCCGCGCCGCCCTGGAGGGGAACCCGCTCGGCCGGCGCCTGCTCTTCGCCGAGGCGCGGAAACAGCTGCTCAGGAAGAGCGGCGGCCACTACCCCGCGCCCGAGCGCGCCCTCGAGGTGGTGCGGGAGGGCCTGGAGAAGGGGATGGAGGCGGGCCTCCGCGCCGAGGCCCGCGCCTTCGGCGAGCTGCTGATGACCGAGGTCAGCGCCCGGCTGCGCGAGCTCTTCTTCGCGACGACCGCCCTGAAGAAGGACACCGGGGTGGATGGGGCGGCGAGGGCCAGGCCGGTCCGCAAGATCTCGGTGCTCGGGGGCGGCCTCATGGGCAGCGGCATCGCCTTCGTCAGTGCCGAGAGGGCCGAGCTCCCGGTCCGCATCAAGGAGCGCGACGACGCCTCGGTGGGACGCGCGCTGTCCCACGTTCGCGGCCTTCTCGACCAGCGGGTCCGCCGCCGGCGCCTCGACCGGCGCGGGCTGGAGAAGGTGCTCTCCCGCGTCACCGCGACCACCGAACTCTCGGGGTTCCACCGCGCCGACGTGGTGATCGAGGCGGTTTTCGAGGATCTCGCCCTCAAGCGCCGGCTCCTGGCCGAGGTGGAGGCGGCGACGCGGGAGGACTCCATCTTCGCGTCCAACACCAGCTCCATCCCCATCGCCCGGCTGGCGGAAGGGGCGCGGCGCCCCGGCAACGTCATCGGGATGCACTACTTCAGCCCGGTGGAGAAGATGCCGCTGCTCGAGGTCATCACCCACGGCGGCACGGACCCCTCGGTGGTCGCCACCTGCGTCGAGCTGGGTAAGAAGCAGGGGAAGACGGTCATCGTCGTCCGCGACGGTCCAGGCTTCTACACCTCGCGGGTCCTCGCCCCGTACCTCAACGAGGCGGCGCATCTCCTGGTCGAGGGAGCCGACATCGCTGCGGTGGACCACGCCCTCCGGGCCTACGGCATCCCCGTCGGTCCGTTCCAGCTGCTCGATGAGGTGGGCATCGACGTGGGGGAGAAGGTGAGCCACGTCCTCCACGATGCGTTCGGCGAGCGGATGACCCCGCCCCAGACGATGGCCGCGCTGGTGAAGGAGGGCCGGCTGGGCCGCAAGGCGAAGAAGGGGTTCTACCGCTACGACGTGGAGGGCAAGCCGGTGGACACCAGCGTGTACGCCTCGCTTCCCGGCGGAGCGACCCGCGTCCCGTTCCCGGAGGACGAGCTGCGCGAGCGCCCGGTGCTCCTGTTCCTCAACGAGGCGGTGCGCTGCCTCGAGGAGGGAGTCCTCCGCAGCGCTCGCGACGGGGACATCGGCGCCGTCTTCGGCCTCGGCTTCCCACCGTTCCGGGGAGGCCCGTTCCGGGCCCTGGACGCGATGGGGGCGGCCGACGTCGTTCGCCGCCTCGAGCACTGGCAAGGCCTGAAGGGCATGCGCTTCGAGCCGGCGCCCCTCCTCCGCCGGATGGCCGAGCGCGGCGAGCGCTTCCACCCGGGCGGCTAGGCGGCGGGACTGCCGGAAGGTCCGGTGACGGTTCTTGCCACCATCTTGCGCATGGCCCCGTGGAAAGGACCCCCGCGCATGAACCCGAACGCTGCCCTGTCCACCGCGTCCAAGCCCCAGGTCATCGGTGCGCTGAAGGCTGCCAACTCCACCGATCGCGACGTGCTGCTCCACGTGAAGGAGGATCTGCTCGATCAGTACCGGCCACTGAAGATGATGTCGCTGGTCCCCATCATCTGTGGGGTGGGCATCTCCCTGACCATCATCGGGGCCATCATCGGCATCCCGCTCATCGTCCTGGGCTTCTTCCTCCGCCGGAAGTGCAAGCGGAACATGGCCACCGTCGAGAGCGCCTACGACGAGTACCTGGCCTCGATCGGCCACGCTCGGCTCGTCCCGGCACCGGCCGCCGCCGTCTCCGCCTGAGCGGTCACGCCGCCTGCCGGGCGGAGGGCTCGGATTCCAGGAGCCGGACCGGAAGCACCATCGCGTTCAGCCCGGCGAACTGGAGCCGGCGCTGGATCTGGTACGCGGTCTCGTTGTGGAGCACCCGCTGGTACCAGCGCTCCTGCTCGAAGACCAGCTTCCCGGCGAAGAACAGGGCCCGGGGAAACTCCTTCGCCACCTCGCGGCAGAGCTGCGTGGCGGTCTCCACCGCCTCGGTCCCGAGCGCCATCCGTGAGGTGGCCGCGAGGCCCAGCCCCTGCGCCAGGGCCACGTACTCGTCGAGCGCCTTCCTCGTCCGCTCCTTCACCTCCACCACCTCGGCGATGTCCTTGAAGGTGGCCGAGTCGATGACCCCCACGGAGAGGAAGACGAAGTTCTGGAAGTAGTTGGGGAACAGCCGCTGGATGGTGAGCAGCGAGTGCACACCGAGGCCCGCGTAGCCACCCACCAGCAGAGCGGCGGTGGGCTTCTTCGAGTCGAGCGACCGCGCGGGGGCCGAGGACTTCGGCATCGAGGCGAGGATGGAGTCGAGCCGGCGGAGGTTCTCCTGCACCTTGCGGTAGTGGCTCCGCGTCCAGACGAAGACGCCTACCACCGCCCCGGTGACGACGAGCGTCACCCAGGCGCCCTCGCGGAACTTCTCGAAGACGTTGACCCCCAGGATGCCGAGGCAGAGCACCAGGCCGACCGCGTGAATCGCGCCCTGCCGCCGCCAGTCCGCCCGGGCCTTCCGCTCGCGCCACCAGAAGCGGCACATCGCCAGCTGGCTCAGCGAGAAGGTGACGAACACGTTGATCGCGTAGAGCGTCACCAGCGTGGTGATGTCGCCGTGGGTGTAGAGCAGCGCGAGGAGCGACGCGCCGCCCATCAGCAGCACGCCGTTCTGCATCGTCAGCCGGTCCGACAG
This sequence comes from Myxococcaceae bacterium, assembly GCA_035646995.1. Taxonomy (GTDB): domain Bacteria; phylum Myxococcota; class Myxococcia; order Myxococcales; family Myxococcaceae; genus RPRB01. Next base: position 400 of record DASROG010000140.1, on the reverse strand, counting down.
CTGGGCGAAGCGATGCGGCGCCCAGCTGTCCACCGCCATGTTGGCCAGCACCCGCGGCCCGTCGAGGAAGCCGGCCTGCGCGGCGACGAAGAGGAGCAGCGCCTCGGCGAGGAGGGTGACCCAGACGAACCACCGGCCCAGCGGGAGCCCGCCGAGATGAAAGGCACCGGCGAACCGGTCGGCCAGCACCGCGTTCATCGTCTGGCCGGTCACCGGCGTGACGTGCAGGAGGAGGTACGCGAGGGTGATGCCGCCCGCGGTGAGGGCCAGCGAGGTGGCCATCAGCACCATCGTGCGCCGCGCCGTCTCCACCTTCGGCTCGCGCATGATCTGCAGCCCATTGCTCACCGCCTCGATGCCGGTGTACGTGCCCGCCCCCATCGAGTAGGCGCGCAGGAAC
>DASROG010000139.1:0-3109 GCA_035646995.1 Myxococcaceae bacterium | reverse complement strand
CTTCCCCGCGCTGCTCTTCGGATGGCTGCGCGAGCGCACGGGGACCATCGTGGGGAGCACGCTGTTCCACGCCGCGTGCAACGTTCTCTCGCGGGTGGTGGCTGCCTCTTTCAGCCCGCTCTGGGACGCGCGCTGAGCCCGATCGCCGCCGGCGCGCCCCTGCGCCGGCCCCACAGGCGTCCCCCTGGTGCGGGGGGCTAGGGCTCAGAGGAGCTCGGGCTCGAAGCTCGGCCCCACCCCGAGCGCGCCGCCGTCCGGGATGGGAAGCCAGTGCGCCCCCGGCCCGAGGGGGACCGAGGTGACGACCACCGAGCGGGAGCGGAGGTGGGCTCGCACCAGGGCCCGGGACTTGGAGTGCTCGTCCACGGCACAGCGCCGGCAGCGCGCCTCTCCCTCGAGGAGGCGCATCTGCGCCGGGACGTCGCCGGTCCGGGCGGCAAGGAGGACCCGGCCGTCGGTGGCCATCAGCAGCAGGCGCGCCGCCCGGGCAGCACCCTCGGCCGCCGAGCGCTGGGCGAGAACCCGGGCCACCTGCCCGAGCACCCTGGCGCCCTCGCGCGCGGCGAGCGGCCGGTTCTGGTCCGGCTGCGGGAGCGCGCCGAGGAAGAGGGCGAAGCTCGCCGAGGCGACGGAATGGGTCCCCACCGCCCGCGCGAGATGGGGCGGGAGCTCGGCGTCGAGCCATGCCTGCACGCGGGGGAAGGCTTCCAGATCCCCCTCGCAGGAGAAGAGCCAGCTGCCGTGCCGGAGCGGCTGCACGTCCCCGTCGAGCGACGCGCCGGGGCCGAGCACCTGTCCGCGGTAGAGCAGTGCCGAGGCCGGAGCGGCGAGCTCCGGGTCGGCGAGCCTGCGCGGGGCCACGCGAACCGACCACCGGCGAAGCAGCGCCTCACCGCCAGAGACGGTGCCCAGCCCGATGAGGGTAGTCGAGTGTGTGCTCGTGGCCAGCTGAACCTGCGCGTCGAGCCGGAGGAGCTGGCATCCGAGGAGGTCCGGGTGCGAGGTGAGAATACCGAAGCTTCCGCCCATCTGGTTCCGTCGTGCCTCCGCCATAGAAGGTAACATCCGGGACCGCCGCGAGCCGGGGGGCCACGGGTGGAGCCCCCCGTGCGCCCCGTTGTCTGGCGCGCGCCGAACGCTCCGGAACTGGAGGGTGCATGGCGGACGACATCGCGATCGGCATCGACCTCGGGACGTCGTACTCCTGCGTGTCGGTCGTCGAGAACGGTGCGCCCGTGGTGCTTCCCAACGAGTGGGGCGAGGTCAACCACGCCTCGGTGGTCTCGTTCCTCGAGGATGGGACGGTGCTGGTGGGCAACAGCGCCAAGCGCAACATCATCACCCGCGCGGAGAGCACCGTGTACTCGGCCAAGCGGTTGATCGGCCGCTACTTCTTCTCCGACGAGGTGAAGAAGGCGATGACGGTGATGCCGTACCGGATCATCGAGGGCGAGAACAACTCGGTCCGGATCCAGGTGCGTGACCAGCTCTACTCGCTCCCCGAGATCTCCGCCCTGGTGCTCAAGGAGATGAAGGCCATCGCCGAGCAGTACCTCGGCCGCCCGGTGAGCAAGGCGGTCGTCACCGTCCCCGCCTACTTCAACGACAACCAGCGCCAGGCCACCAAGGACGCGGGCCGGATCGCCGGGCTGAACGTGCTCCGCATCCTCAACGAGCCGACCGCGGCGGCGCTGGCCTACGGCTTCGGACGGGACGTCAACCAGCGGGTGGTGGTCTACGACCTGGGCGGCGGCACCTTCGATATCTCGATCCTGGAGATCGGCAAGGACGTCTTCGAGGTGCTCTCCACCGCCGGCGACACCTATCTCGGAGGTGACGACTTCGACGATCGGATCATGAGCTGGCTGGCTGACGACTTCCTCGCCAGGACCCGGCTCGACCTCCGGCAGAGCAAGTACTGCCTGCAGATGCTGAAGGAGGCTGCGGAGCAGGCGAAGATCGACGTGGGGCAGAAGGGCACCGCGGACATCCTCTGCCAGAACATCTGCCAGGACGCCTCCGGGCAGGTGATGGACCTCCGGGCCACCCTCGGCCAGGAGCAGTTCAACCGGATGGTGATGGACCTGGTGCAGCGCACCTTCAAGGTCTGCGACGAGGCGCTCCAGAGCGCCCGGCTCACCGCGGCGGACGTGGACGCGGTCATCCTCGTCGGAGGGCCCACGCGGCTGCCCATCGTCCAGAACTCGGTGCGACACTACTTCCAGAGGGAGCCGCTGGAGGGCATCAACCCGGATCAAGTGGTGGCGATGGGTGCTGCGCTGCAGGCCCACGCCCTGATGGATGCCCGGACCGAGACCTTCCTCGTCGACGTCACGCCGCTCACCCTCCGCATCGGGACGGTGGGGGGCTTCACCGAGCGGATCATCGAGAAGAACACCCCGGTCCCCATCGACCGGAGCAAGACCTTCACCACCAGCCGCGACGGTCAGGAGCGGGTGAAGATCCGCGTGTACCAGGGCGAATCCAACCGGGCCGACGAGTGCGAGATGCTCGGCGAGTTCGAGTTCGCCGGGTTCCGCGTGGGCTACCGCGGCGAGGTGAAGATCGAGGTCACCTTCGAGATCAACACCGACGGCATCGTCAACGTCTCCGCGGCGGATCTCGAGACTGGACAGAAGACCTCCACCACCATCTCCCTGTCGTCGGGCCTGAGCGAGGCGGATATCCAGCGCTCCATCCAGCTGAACCGCCAGACGCGCCTCGCCCGTGGGATGGTCCACGCGGTTCCACCCGGCACCTCGCGCGACGTGCTCCCCGAGCTGCCGACCGCCGTGGAGGGCTGAGGGAGCGCCGTGAGCGAGCCACCCGACAAGCCGGGTCCCTCCGCCCCGGTTCCACCGGGTGAGACGCCGCGGAAGACGACCACCCAGCCGCTTGCGCCGGTGGACCCGGTCGAGGTGGCGGATGCGGCGTTCGAGACCACCGGCTCGTTCCGGACCGGCGCCTCGGGGGTGCCCATCCTCGACGCCCCCTTCCCCACTGCGCCGCGCCCTCCGGCACCGGCCCGCCCCTCCACGCCCGCGGCTGGCGCGCCTGCGGCCGGCACACAACAGCGGCCTGCCGCGCGGACGCCGACGGCCCCCCAGGG
>DASROG010000138.1:0-5054 GCA_035646995.1 Myxococcaceae bacterium | reverse complement strand
CCGGCTCTACGAGCCCACCGAGGGCCGGATCCTTCTCGACGGGAGGGATCTCCGGTCCTGGGACGAGGAGACGCTGCGCCGGCGGATCGGCGTCATCTTCCAGGACTTCAACCAGTACCAGTTCCGCTTCCGGGAGAACGTGGGCTTCGGGAGCGTGGAGCACTCCGAGGACGTGGAGCGGCTCGAGCGCGCGGTGGGTCGAGGCGGAGCGGACGAGGTGCTCCGGACGCTGCCCGCGGGCCTGGAGACGCCACTCGGCCGCTGGTTCAAGGAGGGGACGGAGCTCTCCGGCGGGCAGTGGCAGAAGGTGGCGCTCGCCCGGGCGTTCATGCGTGAGGAGGCGGACATCCTGGTGCTGGACGAGCCGACCGCGGCGCTGGACGCCGAGGCGGAGCACGCCATCTTCGAGCGCTTCCGGCAGCTGGCGCACGGGCGCACCACCCTGCTCATCTCGCACCGCTTCTCCACCGTGCGGCGAGCGGACCGCATCGTGGTCATCGAGCAGGGCCACATCGTCGAGCAGGGCACCCACGAGGAGCTGATGGTCATGGACGGGCGATACGCGCACCTCTTCACCTTGCAGGCGAAGGGCTACCAGTGAGCGTGCGCGCGGTGTGCTTCGACCTGCTCTCGGCGCTGCTCGACAGCTGGTCGGTCTGGGATGGAGTGGCCGCGGCGCTCGGGCGTCCCGAGCAGGGGCGCCCCTGGCGCCGGAGGTATCTCGAGCTCACCTCGACGGTGGGCCGGTACCGGCCTTACCTCGAGGTCGTCGCGGAGGCCGCCGCCGCAACCGCTCTCCCTGCCTCGGCCGCGGCGCGACTCGAGGCCGCGTGGGACGGTTTGCGCCCGTGGCCGGACGTGGTGCCCGCGCTCGCCACTCTCGGGGTTCCCACCGCGGTGGTCACGAACTGCTCGCTCGCCCTCGGACGCCGGGCGGTGGCGGCCGTGGGAGCTCCGTTCGCGCTGGTGGTCACGGCGGAGGAGGCGGGGGCTTACAAACCGGACCCTGCGCCGTACCGTCTCGCCTGCGAGCGCCTGGGCCTTGACCCGCGGGAGATGGCGTTCGTGGCTGGCTCACCCTTCGATGCCCGAGGGGCTCTCGGGTGCGGATTCCAGGTGACCTGGGTCAACCGCCTCGACGACCCACCTCTGCTGGATGCCTCGGCGGTACGAGTGGTCCCCTCCCTGGATGGATGGACGCCGTGAGCCGGCCCGCGCCACACTCCCGTTCCCTCCGAGGTGCACCCTGCAGGGCGAGATGAAGACCTATCGGGGCTCGTGCCACTGTCAGCGGGTCCAGTTCGAGATCCAGTCCACGCTGGACCCCTCGAACCGGTGCAACTGCTCGCTCTGCCGGCGGCGCGGGGCGTTGATGACGCGCGTTCCCGCAGAGCGCTTCAGGCTCCTCTCCGGAGAGGAGTTCCTGTCGCTGTACCAGTTCCACACCAAGGTGGCGAAGCACTACTTCTGCAAGGTGTGCGGCATCTACACCTTCCACCGCCCGCGCGTCGCCCCCGAGCTCTACGGAATCAACGTCGCCTGTCTCGAGGGCGTGGACCCGCTCTCGCTGAAGGTGGGAACCATCGACGGCGCGGCCTACCTGTAGCTCCGAGCGGCAGGGACCGAGAGCGGCCGGAAGCCGCGATGCCCGCGGCACGAACCGCCGCTAGACGGATTCGGTGCTCGCCGCGAGCAGCTCCTTCAGCGCCTTCTCCGGCCCGGCGAGCGTGGGCTTCTCGTGGTCGACGAGCTCCTCGACCTTGTCGAAGTACTTCTCGACCACCTCGCCCTTCTCGAAGCTGCTGAGCACGCTGGGCTCGATGTAGCTGCTCTTGCACACCGCCGGGGTGTTCCCCAGCTCGGCGGCGGTCTCCTTGACCGCCTCGACCACCTTCTTCCGCACCTCCTTCTTCGGCGCGGCCCTCATGGCCCGGGGGTCGTCCTCGGCGACGCGGGCCAGGGCGCAGGCGCAGATCAGCGTCCCGGCCCAGGTGCGGAAGTCCTTGGCGGTGAAGTCCGCACCCATCACGCCCTTGATGTAGTCGTTGAGGTGCTCGCGCTTGACGTCCACCACCGCGCCATCGTCGGCGAGGAACTTGAACAGCTCCTTCCCGGGAAGCTTCATCATCTGGCGGACGATGCGGGCCACGCTCCGGTCACGGATCTCCCGGCGCTGTCGCTGGCCGGACTTGCCCGGGTAGTCGAACGACACCACCTCTCCTTTCACCTTCACGTGCTTGTGGAGGACGGTGGTCAGCCCGTAGTGGCGGTGCCGGCGCGCGTACTCCTCGCTGCCGGGACGCATGAAGCAGGTGGACAGCACCCGGATGGCGCAGGCCATCACCCTGTCCCGCCCGAGACCCGGCAGGCGAATGTCCCGGGCGACGCGCCTGCGCATCCTCGGCAGCGCGTCGGCGAAGTCGACCAGCTTCTGGAACTTGCGCTGCTCCTGCCGCTCGCGAAACCGAGGGTGGTAGCGGTACTGCCAGCGCCCCGCCTTGTCCTTCCCCACCGCCTGCAGCTTCGCGCCGGCCGAGGTCGCGACGTGGACGTCGGTCCAGGCCGGAGGGATGGCGAGCTTGCGGATCCGGGGCACCTCCGAGGCGGAGACCTGCTTGCCCTTCGCCGTGCGGAAGGCGAACCCCTTGCCGGCCCGGACACGCCGGATGCCGTTCTCCTGGAGCTTCTCCAGCGCGGTCATTCCCCGGAAAAGCTGTGCACTTGCCGCCCGGGGCGAAAGTCCCACCCCCGGCAGGCGCGCCTCACCCCCGGCAGCGGGCCGCGCCGACGGGCCCGGAGAGGCGTCAGTCTCGCGCGACCCGGGCGTGAATCCGGTGAGATCCCGATCCGTCGAAGCCACGTTCCCCGGAGGCCGGCCCTCCAGAAGAGCGTCCAGGATGTCCTCTCGAACTCGACTGCTTCCCCTTCTCGTCGGCGTGCTCCTCGCGTCCGGAACGGCGCTGGCGCAGGGGCGATTCGGGATGCGCACCCCGCCGCCCAGGTCGGCGCCTCCGGTCGCCCCCGCACCCGCTCCCGGGGGCAGCGCCGGCGGTGGCTGGGTGCCGCGCGGCCCACCGGTCGTCCACCCCGCGCCGCCTCCGTACGTGTACGGCTGGGGCTTCGGGTACAGGGGCTGGCTGTGGGATCCCTGGTGGACCGAACCGGTGCCGGTCGGTCCGCCCACTGTCGTCGCTCCTTACGGAACCTACGTCGCCCCCGGATATCCGCCCGGCGTCTACCCGCCTCCCCCGGCCGGAGTGCCGGTCGACGACGACGGGCTGCCGCTCGAGCCGGAGCGCTCGGTCAGGCGCACGGTCTTCAGCATCAGCGGCTACGGCCAGCACGTGGAGTCGAAGGGCAGCGCCTTCGGGCTGGGGCTGGGCGTGGAGGGCGAGCACTGGGGCGTGCTGGCCCAGTGGAACGGGTTCTACCTGGACTCGCTCACCGGCAACGGAACGGACAACATCAACATCGTCCACCTCCACGCCACCTACGCGGTGCTGAGCGGGCCTCAGGGGCGGCTCCGGATGCACCTCGGGGGAAGCGGTGCGTTCGCGCCGGACTTGAACCGGATCGGTCCCTCCCTCGGCGTGTCGGCGGCGCTCGGGCTGATCGGACCGCTCGGGATCGAGGGGCAGGTGAGCTACACGCCCACCCCCTTCATCGAGTTCGACGCCTTCGCCGGGCTCAGCCTGTCGTGGGAACGGCTGGCGCTCCGGGGCGGCTACCACTGGACCTACCTCGACGACCGAGGTCTGGTGGACGGCATTCCGCACAGCGAGCGGTACCAGGGGCCGTGGGTCGGGATCGGCATCGCTCTGTAACCGCGGGACAGCAGGGGGGTCGAACCACCCCGGCGGTGTAGACTTCGGACCTCGTTGACCGTCAGCACGAGCTCCTCCTGGTTCGGCCGATACCGGCTGACGTCGCGCATCGCGACGGGCGGCATGGCCGAGGTGTATCTGGGGCGCGCTCTCCAGCCGGATGGGCGGTTCGGTCCGGCGGTGGCGGTGAAGCGGCTGCTCCCGCACCTGACCACGGACGCGGCCATCGTCCGGATGTTCCTCAACGAGGCGGAGATCACCCAGCAGATCCATCACCCGAACGTGGTCCGCATCCTCGACCTCGGGCACGTACACGCCGAGCCGTTCATCGCCATGGAGCTGCTGGAGGGGCACAGCTTCGCCGAGCTGCGGCAGACCGCCGCGCAGTCGGGTCGGCGGGTCCCGCTGGGCGTGACCTTGCGGGTGCTCACCGAGGCGTGCCGCGGGCTGGACGCTGCCCACCGCGCCGTGGACAGCAAGGGACGCGAGCTGCAGATCGTCCACCGCGACTTCACCCCCGACAACATCCACGTCAGCGTCACCGGAGAGGTGAAGGTCATCGACTTCGGCATCGCCAAGTCGGGCGCGGTGCGGGGTGGGACCGAGCCCGGGACGCTGAAGGGCAAGTTCTTCTACATGTCGCCGGAGATGATCGCCGGTCACGACGTGGACCACCGCGCCGATCTCTTCGCCGCCGGAGTGATGCTCTACGAGCAGCTCTGCGGCCGCAGGCCGTTCACCGGCCTCAACACCGAGGAGGTGCTGAACCGCATCTCCGAGGGGAAGCCCAAGCGGCCCACCGAGTTCGACCCGTCCGTGCCACTGGCGCTGGAGCTGGTCTGCCTCACCGCGCTCTCCAGGGATCCGGCACGCCGCTTCCCTTCCCTGCACGAGTTCATCGCCGCGATCGAGGCGGTGGGCGGACCGGCGCGGGTCGCCACGCCCGAGGAGGTCGCCGATTACGTGAGCGCGATCTTCCCCGCCGAGGAGGATCCCAAGCGCATCGCGCTGCGCCGCGCCCGCCTCGCCGACCCTTCCACGCCGACCCGGGCGCCGGACGCGACTGCCATCGACCTGCTCCCGCCGAGGGAGGAGAGCCGACCGCCGCGGAAGGTGGAGAAGCCCGCCCCACCCCCCGGACCATCGGCCTGGCAGCTCCGGGTGGCGCGGGCGAGGGAGAAGCTGTTCCGGGTGGAGGTGCTCGGGCCAGCGGCGCTCGCGGTGGTGGTG
>DASROG010000137.1:0-3557 GCA_035646995.1 Myxococcaceae bacterium | reverse complement strand
CTCGAAGGAGTCGCGGCTCTACGCCAAGAGCGAGACGCTGTACGGGCTGGACCGGGCGCGGGACGAGGTGCGCCGCCGGAAGAGCGCGGTGCTGGTGGAGGGCTACTTCGACGTCATCGGCCTGCACCAGGCGGGGGTGACGCACGCCGTGGCGCTGTGCTCGACGGCGCTGACCCCGGGGCACCTCCAGCAGCTGCAGCGGGTGGAGGCCCGCGAGCTGGTGCTCCTGCTCGACGGGGACGAGGCGGGCCGGAAGGCGGTGGAGCGCCTCGCGCCGGCGCTGCTGGCGGCAGGGGCGTCCACGCGGGTGGCGCTGCTTCCCGAGGGAGAGGACCCGGACACGTTCGCCAGGAGCCGGGGGGCAGAGGCGGTCCGGGCGCTGCTCGGCTCGGCGGTGCCGCTCTCCGAGCACCTCTTCCGATCGTTGCTGCCCGAGGGGCGGGCGGCGAGCTTCGAGCGGAAGATGGAGGCCCTGGGGCGCCTGCGACCCGTCGTGGCGGAGCTGCCGGTGGGCCTGTTGCGGTCGGCCTTCTTTTCCGGGTTGGCGGCGCATTCCGGGTTGCCCGCGGTGGAGCTGGAGGCCGGGCTGAGAGGCAAGGGCCCCCTCCTCCGCCCGGTGCCGAAGCCCACTCCGCCAGCCCCGGTCCGGGCGGAGCGGCCGCTCGACCGTGCCGAGGCCGCCCTGGCCGCGCTGTTCCTGACCCGTCCAGAGCTGATCCGGGGGGCGGCGGCAGCCGAGGTGCTGGACGAGGTGACCCATCCGGGCCTCCGGGCGGTGCTGGCCCAGCTCCAGGCGGGGGCGGCGCCGGCCGACGCGCTGGACGGGGCGACCCCCCGGCTCCGGACGAGCCTCGAGGCGGCCCAGGGCCTGCTTCCGCGGGATGCCAGACAGCTCCCCGAGGCGCTGGAGACCCTCTCCCGGCGGCTGAAGCTGGCCCGGGTGAAGGAGCGGCTGGACCACATCGCCCGCAGCACGGCCCTTCTCGTGGGAGCGCACGAGCTGGACGAGGAGACGAAAAGGTTGCAGGAGGAACGGGGAGAATTACTCAGGCTGAAGCGCCTGCTCGAGGCCGCCCCTTCCCCACCCCCCACTGGCAGTTTGTGACCGTGCGCGCACCGGTGATAAAGCCGCGCGTTCGCACATCAATTTCCGGAGTCGTTCGCCGATGCCCACCAAGAAGTCCGCCAAGTCCTCCACCGCCGCGCGCTCGTCCCGGCTGAAGGCTCCCTCGAAGGAGAAGGAGCCGAAGAAGAAGCCCGCGGCCGGCAAGGCGACGGCCGACGCGCGGCGGAAGAAGCCGGTGGCGGCCCACGAGGAGGTGGACCCGGAGGAGCAGGCCGAGGAGCTCGCCGCGGCCGTCGAGGTGGACCCCGACGCCGTGGAGGAGGCGGAGGAAGAGGAGCCCATCGCGGACCGCAAGGAGGTGAAGGACCTCCTCGAGGCGGGCCGTGCCAAGGGCTACCTGACCTACGACGAGGTCAACGACGCGCTCCCCGCCGACATCGTCTCGTCCGATCAGATCGACGACGTGATGTCGATGTTCGGGGACAACGAGATCGAGATCGTCGACGCGCAGAAGGCGGCGCAGGGCTCGGAGACCAAGCCCACGGTGGCCGCCTCGGAGGAGCCGGCGGCCAAGGAGGTCGAGGAGGAGGAGGAGAAGGACGAGGACGACGAGCCGGGCGGCAAGTCGAATGACCCGGTCCGCCTCTACCTCCGGAAGATGGGCTCCGTCTCGCTGCTCACCCGCGAGGGCGAGGTGGAGATCGCCAAGCGCATCGAGGAGGGCGAGAAGGAGGTCCTCCGGGCGCTGCTGGCCTGCCGGCTGGCGGTGGCGGACATCCTGGACATGGGGAATCGGCTGCGGAGCGGGAAGCTGCGCATCCGCGAGGTGGTGAAGGACGCTCCCGAGGAGAACCAGGGCGAGGCCGAGGCGGAGGCCGAGGCCGAGGCTGCCGAGGGCGAGACCGCCGCGCAGCTGAACCAGAGCGAGCTCAACCGCATCGAGCAGATCTGCAAGCAGATCGAGCGGATCCGGAAGCACGCCGAGGTGGTGGACGCGCTCGAGGAGGAGCTGAGCGGGAAGAAGAAGCTCGCCGAGGCCAAGCGCAAGGAAGTGAAGCAGGAGATCCGCGACGCCCGCACCAAGATGATGGAGGTGCTGGAGGAGATGCGGCTCAACAAGAAGCAGATCGACCGCATCGTGCTGAACCTCCGGGGCCTCATCGAGCGGGTGGAGAAGGCCGAGGACGAGCTGCGGCAGATGGAGCGCTCGCTGGGCATGGAGATGAAGGAGCTCCGGCCGATGCTCCGGGAGGCGCGGGAGAACCCGGCCACCGCCAAGAAGCTGCAGAAGCGGCTCAACGTCACCCAGGAGCAGCTGGAGGCCGTCGACCGCGACGTCCGCACCGCGGTGCGGAAGATCAAGCGGGTGGAGGAGGAGGCCAACCTCCCGGTGGAGCTGCTCCGCCGCAACTACGAGGCGATCCGCGTCGGCGAGCGCAAGGCCGAGCGGGCCAAGGCCGAGCTGGTGGAGGCCAACCTCCGCCTGGTGGTGTCGATCGCGAAGAAGTACACCAACCGCGGGCTGCAGTTCCTCGACCTGATCCAGGAGGGGAACATCGGCCTCATGAAGGCCGTCGACAAGTTCGAGTACAAGCGAGGGTACAAGTTCAGCACCTACGCGACGTGGTGGATCCGCCAGGCCATCACCCGGGCCATCGCCGATCAGGCGCGCACCATCCGCATCCCGGTGCACATGATCGAGACCATCAACAAGCTGATCCGCACCAGCCGCTACCTGGTGCAGGAGATCGGCCGCGAGCCCACTCCGGAGGAGATCGCGGAGAAGATGGAGCTCCCGCTGGACAAGGTGCGGAAGGTCCTGAAGATCGCCAAGGAGCCGATCAGCCTCGAGACGCCCATCGGCGAGGAGGAGGATTCGCACCTCGGCGACTTCATCGAGGACAAGAGCCTGGTGTCGCCCTCGGACGCGGTGATCAACATGAACCTGGCCGAGCAGACCCGGAAGGTGCTGGCCACGCTCACCCCGCGCGAGGAGAAGGTGCTGCGGATGCGCTTCGGCATCGGGGAGAAGTCGGACCACACGCTCGAGGAGGTGGGTCAGGACTTCGAGGTGACCCGCGAGCGCATCCGGCAGATCGAGGCCAAGGCGCTCCGGAAGCTGCGCCACCCCTCGCGGAGCAAGCGGCTGCGCTCGTTCGTCGAGGGCAGCTGAGCCGCGGGTCAGGGGCCAACCGCGCGCCGCCTCGTGTATGAGGCGTCACCGTGCCGCTACCTCGGGAGGAGCTCGAACGGACCGTGGCCCGGGTGGTGCGGGCCATCCCACGCGGGCGGGTGCTGAGCTATTCGCGGGTGGCGGTGCTGGCAGGGCTCCCGGGCCGGGCGCGGCTGATCGGCAAGGTGATGGGGCGCATCGGTGCGCAGCTGCCCTGGTGGCGCGTGCTGCGGGCGGACCGGACCATGGCCGAGGAGGTCCGGGTGGAGCAGGCCCGGCGGCTCCGGAGGGAGGGAGTCCGGGTCCAGGACGCGGGAC
>DASROG010000136.1:0-3255 GCA_035646995.1 Myxococcaceae bacterium | reverse complement strand
CCCCTCGTCCGCGGGGATCTTGTACGTCTGCCCCAGGACCGGCTGGTCGGCATCACACTTCACCGAGGTGTTGTTCTTGCTCATCGTGAGCTGCCGGACCACTCCCTTCTCCGAGTGGGTGAACACCAGGCAGTAGGGCAGCTGACCTTCGCTGGGGACGATCTGCACGGCGTCCCCGGAGATACGCCGGAGCTCCACCCGATGTGTCGGCGCACCTGAGCGGGTGCACGCGGCGAGCACGACCAGCGCGACTCCGGCCACGACATGAAGAATGTTCACAGCCTCTCCCCTTTCCGGCAGGTCGCGCAGCTCAGCGCTCAGGGCGTCGGTAGACGACCACCTGTGGTGTCTCGTCGAGGTACAGGCCCGCCGCGGGAACCCACGTCCCGAAAGCCTGCCAGACCAAGACCTCCTGCTCGCGGAACTCCTGGTGGTACTGGACGGCGGCGAGGTCCGCGTCCTCGGGGCCGTTCGTCGGGATGACGTCCTTCCTCAGCATGTCATTGCGCTGGTAGTCGCGGAAGGAAAGTCCATTCACTTCGTGGAGCCACACACGCGCACCTGGTCGACTGTTCGTATCGATCCACGGCAGAACCCCGGTGACGTTGTTGCTCCAGTACTGGCGCTGGAAGCCGAGGCTGGCCGCGCCCGGGACGCCTCCCGCCAGCTCTCCGTAAGCGGACGTGCCGTACGGGTGGACGTGGACGGTGAGCGTGAATGCCGGCAGGAGGACAATCGCGCCCAGGACGAAGCTCGCCGCTCTGCCGCGCCGCGCCGTGAGGTCCAGCGCCGACGACAGACCGGCCGCCGCGCGGTCGAACTCCCGCCCGGCCAGCAAAGCGAGGAACGGCATCGAGGGAAGCCAGTGCTTCACCCCTCCGAAGTGCGGCACCTCGGGGTGGCTGATGAGGAGGATGGAGAAGAGCGCGTTCACCCCCAGGAGCCACTCGGTCTCTCCGCCCCGGCCGAAGCGCCGACCCAGCGCGGGAACGAGGTCCCCGAGGTTGCGCACGCCGGTGCGGAGGAGCCCCACGCCCATCGGGAGCAGCAGCGAGACCGGGAGGGTCATCGCCGTGACGACAAAGACGTACGCCACGGGGAACGGCGGTGAGCGCAGCACCTGTCCGAAGTAGGTCCAGGCGTAGTGGACGTGCGTGGCGTGGAAGTCGAAGTACCACGCGAGACGGTCCACCGGGTGGTACCAGAGGTACGGCCAGTGGGCGTAGAAGACGAGCGGACCGACGAGGCCCATCGCCACCAGCGGCGCGACGCCGACGAACGCCGCGCGGTCTCGCTGGCGCAGCCGGTTGGCCAGCGCGGCGAGCGACACCACCAGCGCTACCACCCCGAAGGTCTGGGGTGAGAGCGGCTGCCAGGTCTGCACCAGGCCTGTCCGGCCCTTCACCACCAGCAGCAGCCCGAGGTAGGCGAGGAAGGCCACGCCGACCTGCCCCATCCTCACCAGCAGCTGCCGGCCCTCCGCGCTCGCGCTGCGCCACGCCGCGAGCACGCCGAAGGGGGTGAGGACCAGCGGAAGGAAGAAGGCGTTGTGCTTGGTGGCCAGCGCCAGCCCGAAGGCGACGCCGGTCCACACCGCGAACCGCAGGTCCTCCTCCGCCCGCCAGAACAGGTAGACCACCAGCAGCCACATCGTTGCCACCGGCATGTCGAAGCAGCTGAGGTGGGCGTGGAAGAAGTGACGGGGGACGACGAAGAAGGAGAGCGCGGCGAACAGCGCCGCCCGCCGGCCCCACAGCACCGAGCCCCAGAGATGGAGGAGCGCGGGGATGAGCGCCGCCATCGCGAAGGCCGGGAGGCGGAACCCCGCCGCGGGACGTACCCAGCCCAGCACCTGGTGGAAGACGGTGTGCGACCAGCCGAAGAGCGACTTCATGAGCATCGGGTGCTCGTGGTTGAAGTCGAAGGCCTGGGTGATGACCGCGTCGCTCAGGGCCGCCGCCGGGCGCTGGAAGAGCAGCGCCCACCAGCGCGAGAACTGCTCGGCGGCGGCGAAGTAGACGCTCTCGTCGCGCACGAAGCCCACCGGGCGCTCGGTGGCCCAGAGCACGACGAAGGTGACCAGGCCCAGACCGAGCGCGATGCGACGGTCCACCGGGGCGGGCGCGCGGCTCATGGCGGCCCTCCCAGCGCGCGGAGCCGCAGGCACAGCTGCCGGTCATGCGGGTTGGCAGTGGTCAGCCGGAGCGTCCACGGGCCGGCGGCCGCCGCCGGCGTCTCCCCGCGGACGAACCCCTCGTGGCCGGCGGGAACCTTCGAGATCAGCACCCCGGCGGGGCTCTCCAGCCGGAGCTCCACGGCGGCGCGGTCCGGAAACCAGGCGTGCTCCCAGGTGATGCCGGCCTCGAGCAGGAGCGCGGCCGCCGCCGGTCCGTCGGGCAACCTCAGCGAGAGCGTCCGGCCTCCGGAGGGCGGAAGCACGTACAGGCAGCGGACCGGTTGGTAGAGCACCTCGTGCCAGGCGACCTCCACCGATGCGTCGAAGGGGCACTGGACGCGGGTGCCCGAGCGCTGGCAGGGCTGGGGAGCAGCACCGGCGGGGCCTTCCACCGAAATCCGGAGTTGGTCGAAGGCGTCGATGACCGAGAGAACCACCCGGCGCGCGCGGCCGTTCCGGTACGGGGTGAGCGTGAGCGGGCCGAACTGCTCTCCGGTGCTCAGCGGACCGCGGTCGGGCAGGAAGTTGCGGCGCAAGTCGGCATCGGGCGTGCGGGGAAGCCGCTCGTTGGCCAGCACCCAGATGCGTGGGTGCTCGAGGAGGTCGTCGGCCGTGTCGCCGAGGTAGCCCACCACCGGCAGATCCGGCGGCAGGAAGAGGCGGGCGCGTTCCGTCCACCACGGATGAAGGAGCACCACGTCGCCTGGCGCCCGTGCACCGGCCAGGGCCGCGGCGACTCCGCGGTAGTCCGCGTCGGAGGGGAAGGCGCGAGGGAGTTGCAGCTGGAACCCGAGGCCGAGGAGCGCGACGAGCACCATGGCCAGCGCGGGCGCGGCGGTGCGCAATCTGTGGGCCGTCTCGTTCACGCGCGGCGGCTGACGCTTTACCATCCCGACCCCTCGCTGCGAGCACCCGAACTGCGCCACGCTGCCCCGGCAGGGTGCACGAGCCCCCGGGAGGTCCAGTGCTGTCCCTCGTCCTGACGAGCGTCCTGGTTGGCGCGCCGATCGCCATTTCCCTCCCGGGGGCTCGTGCACCCTGCCGGGGCAGCGTGGCGCAGTTCGGGTGCTCGCAGCGAG
>DASROG010000135.1:0-10415 GCA_035646995.1 Myxococcaceae bacterium | reverse complement strand
CACCGCAGATCGAGGGGATCGGCGAGGTCCGTCTGGAGTCCGCCGATCGCGCATCGGGGTACTGGATCACTCGCTCGGACACCGAACCGCAGTGCCGGACTGCCGGTGTCTACCTGCGGGCGGACCCGGCCGACCTGAGCATCCTGGACGGACGCGACGATCGGCAGCGCGCGAAGTTGCTCGCCGACCGGCTCAAGCGCTGGAAGTCGATCTCCAGAGGATGACCCGGAGCGCCCCGGTCACTCCACGGTGACGCTCTTCGCGAGGTTCCTCGGCTGATCCACGTCGGTCCCGCGCAGGTCGGCGACGTGGTAGGCGAGGAGCTGCAGCGGCACCGCGGTCACGATGGTGCCGAGCAACGCCGAGCTCGCCGGAAGCCGGATGACGTCGTCCGCCAGCGAGGAGACCTGGGTGTCCTCCTCGTCCACCACCGCGATGACCTTGCCGCCGCGGGCCCGGACCTCCTCCACGTTCCCGACGATCTTCTCGTAGGGCACCTTCGGCTCGCGCGGCGCGAGCACCACCACCGGCAGCTTCTCGTCGATGAGGGCGATCGGGCCGTGCTTCATCTCGCCACCGGCATAGCCCTCGGCGTGAATGTACGAGATCTCCTTCAGCTTCAGCGCGCCTTCCAGCGCCACGGGGAACATCGGTCCGCGCCCGAGGAAGAGGAAGTCCTGCGCGGTGTGGTAGTCGCGGGCGATCCGCTTCACCGTGCCCTCGCAGTGGAGCGCCTCCTCCACCCGCTTGGGGATCTCGGTGACGTGGGTGAGCAACTCCTGCGCCCGGCCCACGTCGAGCGTCCCGCGCAGCCGCCCGAGCTTCACCGCCAGGAGGTAGAGCGCCGCGAGCTGGGTGGTGAACGCCTTGGTCGACGCGACCCCGATCTCCGGACCGGCGTTGGTGAGCACCGTCAGGTCCGCCTCGCGGGTCATCGCGCTGCCCACCACGTTGCACAGCGCCATGGTGCGGGCGCCGCGCGCCTTCGCCTCGCGGAGCGCGCACAGGGTGTCCAGCGTCTCGCCCGACTGGCTGATCGCCACCGCCAGCTGCCCGGGCTCGATGAGCGGGTCGCGGTAGCGGAACTCCGAGGCCAGCTCCACGTCCACCGGGATGCGGGCCAGCGCCTCGATCATCGCCCGGCCGGCCAGCCCGGCGTGCCAGGAGGTTCCGCAGGCCAGCAAGGTGATGCGTGACAGCTGGCGCACCTCCTCGGGCCCGAGGGTCCAGCCCTCGAAGAAGACGTCGCCCTCGGAGAGGAGCACCCGGCCGCGGAGCGTGTCCGCGAGCGCCCGGGGCTGCTCCCAGATCTCCTTGTGCATGAAGTGCTTGTGGCCGCCCTTCTCCGCCATCATCGGAGTCCAGTCGATGCGGCGGGTGGGGCGGTTCACGGCGTGCCCCGCGCGGTCGAAGAGGTCCACCCGGGCGCGGCTCAGCACCGCCAGATCGCCCTCCTCGAGGAACACCATGTCCCGGGTGTGCTCGAGCAGCGCAGGGACGTCGCTGGCCACGAAGTTCTGCCCCTCGGACAGGCCGATGACCATCGGCGAGCTGTCCTTGGTAGCCACGAAGCGGTCCGGGTCCTTTGCCCAGACCACCGCCAGCCCGTAGGTGCCCTTCACCTGGCCGATGGCGGCGCGGACCGCCTCGGGAAGATCGCTGCCGTTCCGGAGCTCGGCAGCGATGAGGTGGGCGAACACCTCGGTGTCGGTCTCGCTGGCGAAGACGTGACCGCGGTCCTTGAGCATCGCCTTCAGCTCGAGGTGGTTCTCGATGATGCCGTTGTGCACCACCGCCACGCCGTCATAGGTGTGCGGGTGCGCGTTCTCGTCGGTGGGACGCCCGTGGGTCGCCCAGCGGGTGTGGCCGATGCCCAGCGTGCCGGACGGAGGCTCGGCGCCGATGCGGGCCTCGAGGTTCTTCAGCTTTCCGGTCGCCCGCACCACGTTCAGGGTGCCGCCGTTCACCACCGCCAGGCCCGCCGAGTCGTAGCCGCGGTACTCCAGCTTCTTCAGCCCCGAGACCAGAATGGATGCGGACTGCTGGTCCCCGACGTAGCCGACGATGCCGCACATGGGTCGTTCGTTCCTCCGGCCCGGCAGCACGAGCTTCCGGGCTCCCCTGGACAGGGGAAGCTGGGCCCGGGAAGCATGGTCGACAAGCTCCCCGGGCGGGACCTGAACACTATCTCCGTCCAGGCGCCTTCGCGCGGCGGCGGCTCGGCCAGCCTTCCTTCACGATTCGAGGAGTACGGGAGAAGACCAGGGTGTCAGGAGGGACATCCTCGGTCACGGTGGTGCCCGCCCCCACGTAGGCCCCCTCGCCCACCTTCACCGGGGCCACGAGCTGGGTGTCC
Source organism: Myxococcaceae bacterium (assembly GCA_035646995.1). Lineage (GTDB taxonomy): Bacteria > Myxococcota > Myxococcia > Myxococcales > Myxococcaceae > RPRB01. The sequence continues at coordinate 8,059 of DASROG010000135.1, read as the reverse complement.
GAACCGATGAAGGCGCCGTCGGCGATCTCGGTGACGTGCTTGGCGAACCCGTCGTAGTTGCAGGTGATGGTGCCCGCGCCGACGTTCACCTTGGCCCCGATGACCGCGTCGCCGAGGTAGCAGTGGTGGTGGGCCTTGGTGCCGGGCCCGAGGCGGGCCTTCTTGGTCTCGGCGAAGTTGCCGAGCTCCACGCCCTCGGCGAGCTCGCTGCCGGGACGCATCCTGGCGAAGGGTCCGATGAGGCAACGGGGGCCGATCCTCGAGTCGGTCGCCACCGAGTATGGGAGCACCGTCGTGCCGTCACCGACCTCGGTGGAGGTGAGGACGGTCCCCTGTCCCAGGGTGACTCCACTTCCGATGCGGGTCTTGCCCCGGAGCGAGACGTTCGGCTCGATGATCGTGTCCGGCCCGATGGTGACGTCGGGCTCGATGGTGACCGTCTCCGGATCGTCCATGCTCACCCCGGCGCGCAGGTGCTCCAGGTTGATGCGCGTGCGGAGCACGCGGGCGGAGGCCGCCAGGTCGGCGCGGTCGTTCACTCCGGCGGTGTCCTCGAAATCCGCGGTGACCGAGCCCACCTCGCCTCGCTGCGCTGCCAGCGCCACCAGGTCGGTGAGGTAGTACTCGCCCTGGGCATTGGCCGGGCGGAGCTGCTTCAGCCCGTCACGGAGGAACGCCGCATCGATGGCGTAGACCCCTGCGTTGACCTCGCGGATGGAGCGCTGGTCCGCCGTGCAGTCCTTCTCCTCGACGATGCCGGTGATGCGTCCCGACACCCGGAGCACCCGGCCGTAGCCAGCCGGATCCGGCGCGAGGGTGCTCACCAGCGCCAGCGGGGCGGTGCCGCGGCGGAAGGTGTCCACCAGCGCGCGCAGCGTCGCTGCCTGGAGCAGGGGCGTGTCGCCGTAGAGGACCAGCACCGGGCCGCTCACGCCGTCGAGCGATTCGAGCGCCGCCTGGACCGCGTCCGCCGTTCCGCGCTGCTCGGCCTGGGTGGCGAAGCGCAGCGCCCGGCCGGGGAAGCGGGCCTCGAGCGCGGCGCTGACCCGATCTCCCTGGTGCCCCACCACCGCCACGACCGGATCGCAGCCAAGCACCAGGGCGCGGCCCACCGGCCACGCGGCCAGTGGCTGGCCGAGCACGGGATGCAGCACCTTCGCCCTCTCCGACTTCATGCGCGTGCCCTTCCCCGCGCAGAGCACCACCGCCGCCAGAGGTTCGTTCATCTTGGCCCGGCACATTGCAAGGCGGCTGCCGGGGGCGTCAAACGCCCAGGGCATCTCAGCGTGCGAGGAAGACGGTCACCTTCACCAGGAACCCGTCCTCGCCCGGCTCCACCAGGACGCGGCGCTGCGCCCCGAGCAGTGCCGGGCCGGGCACGACGACCTCGCCCGGGTGGGTCCACAGACCGGTGAAGAACGAGCCCCGGCTGGGACTCCCACCGGGGTACGACGCTGGCCTGCGGCGGGCGCTGGCTCACGTCAGGCCCGGAGAAGGCTGCGGCCCCCGGCACCTGCACCGCGGCGCCGGTTGAGCACACCCGGACGCGCATGGTGCCGCACCTCGCGGACGGCCCGTGTGCGTCGAGCCGCGCACAGCGGAGCCCCGGAGACCGGCCTCCCCGGAGAGCGCCGGCCGAGCTCCGTGATCGACGGGTACTCAGGGAAACGTGAACGGTGGTAACTCGACCCCGCAGACCACGTTGCTCCCGCTGAAGCATTCACCGCCCTGGTCGCCGGGCCCGGCGAGGGTGGCGGGAAACGTCTTCGGCTGCTGGCCCTTCACGTTGACCGTGACCACGTACCTCGTCTGGGCCTGGCCACACGCGTTCCAGTAGTCGACCAGGACCCTGTACGTCCCCGAGGGCGCCTTCCCCGTGGGCCAGGTGATGTTCTCGGCCTTCACGTGATCCAGGCTGCAGGCAGCGTTCGAGTCGAGATCCAGCTCGCCTCCCGAGGCAGAGATGCGGTTCGCGTAGTAGATCTCCTCGCCCGCGGGGTCCACCACGTGGAGGTCGACGTCGCTCTCCGCGTCCCAGCTCACGGTGACCTGCACGTCCCCGGTCCCGACCGAGGTCACCGTCACCGGCACGGCGGTGGACGGGCCCACGCCGTTCCCGTCACCGCCGGCGAAGAGGAAGGAGAAGCTGGACGGCGGACTCTGGGCGAGGGTGACGAGCACCGACTGGGCCGCGCCGGCGGCAAGGCCTCCCAGCTCGTAGTACCCGTCGACTCCCTGCACCCCGACGAGGACCCGGCTCACCGGACCGCCCGCGCTGATCGCGATCAGGTTCGAGCCGCCCGGCAGCACCGCTCCGCTCGTCGACGCCTGGATCGAGGGACCGCTCCCGGTCGGGACGTTTCCTGACCGCAGCTGCCCCACCACGCTCCCGTCGCCGGACTTCACCGCCGCGAGATATCGGCCGATCGCGTCGCCGGCGGACTGCTGTTCCGAGGAACCGCAGGAGGCCAGAACGATCAGGATCGAGAAGAGACCAGACGACCGCCATACCGCTGCAGACATGTGAAGACCTCCCTGCTTCGACCTCGGATCGTTAGACGCCGCTGAGGAGCCCGCCAACACGCTTCGATGGATGGTCACCAGAGCCAGCACGCGCCGGCCGGTCGCGCACCGGGTGTGAGCAGCCGGACGAGCTCACCGCGGTGGCGGCTCACTCCTCCAGGAGCCGCGTCTCTCCGAGCCATCTCCTCCAGGGCGAGTGAGAGGCTCGCCCCGAGGCCGGAGATCGCCTCCGAGAGGCCGGTCTCGCTCAACCCGGCGGACGGGCGCCACGGACGAGGACCCGGGCGGCCCCGAACGACTGCCGGGCCTCGGTCTCGCGCCGGGCGTCCCGAAGCAGGCGCGCCCGCTGGCGAAGGACGCACGCCAGGGGAAGCTTGAGCTCCCGCGGGAGCCCGGCCAGCGGCGCCTCGCCGAACAGGCAGAGCGCGCCGGCATCCATTCCCGTCAGCCGGCCGGTGATCGCGTCGATCTGCCTCAGCGCCTCGTCGCGACGGGCTTCCCGGCGCAGACGCAGCAGCGCCGCCAGCAACTCGGTGAGCTGTCGCACCAGGCGCATGATGACGTCGCGTTCGGTCAGCATCCGTGCCGCCAGGATGCAGCATCCACCGGACCACGGCGACCCCCCTCCGAAGGGTCCCCTCGAAGGTGTCCCGAACGAAGTGTCTGATACCTCGAGGTCAAGTCTGCTTGACATGGGCGCTCCCGGGCTCCGAGGCTGGGACGGATGTCGGCACGACCTCCGAGCGCACTGCGTGAACGGCGCCTGCTGGGCGGCTGGTCCCAGGATCAGCTCGCACGGCAGGTGGGCGTGAGCCGGCAGGCCCTGAACGCGATCGAGCGCGGGCATGCGCAGCCCTCGATCGAGACGGCGCTCGCCCTCGCCAGGACTCTCGGGACCACCGCCGAGCAGCTGTTCGAGATCCGGCCGACCCCGCTCGCGACATTGCCGGCACGCGTCGGGGCGGCAGGGACCCGGCTCCTGCTGGCGGAGATCGCCGGACGGGTCCATGCCCACGCGCTCGATCCCAGCTCGGGGGAGCCTGCCGATGCGGTGGTCGACGATCCGCGCCGCCCGCCGACCGTGCTCGAGGACGAGCGCTGGCGCCGCACCCTCCTCGTCGCCGGATGCGATCCCGCGCTCAGGATGCTCGCGGTGCGCTCCGGTCACGCCCGCTGGCTGAACGCTGGCACCGGAAGGGCCGTGGACCTCCTCGTCCGGCGACAGGTGCACCTGGTGGGCGTGCACTCCCTCACCGACCGGGACCGGCGGCGGGTGCGCGGCACGCTGCTGGTCCACCTCGCGACCTGGCCTCTGGGGCTCGCCGTTCGACGGGGAAATCCCCGCGGGATCCAGGCCATCGTGGACCTCGGCCGCAGCGACGTCCGTCTCGTCAACCGCGAGCGAGGCGCCTCGGCCCGCGTGCTCCTCGACCGGCTGCTCTCCGACGTCGGCGTCCCCTCGATTTCGGTGCGCGGGTATGCGGACGAGGTTCTCGGCCACGAGGCGGTGGCACAGGCGGTGGCGCTCGGAGCGGCGGACGTCGGGCTCACCACCCAGGCCGCGGCCGCCGCCCACGGGCTCGAGTTCCGGCAGCTCTCCGAGGAGAGCTTCAACCTCGTCATCCGGCCCGACGAGCTGGCCCGTCCCGAGGTGCAGGGGCTCCTCGCGACCGCGCGCACTCCCGCCTTCCGCCGCGACGTGGGCGCGCTCCCGGGCTACGGCACGGCGCGCTCGGGTCAGCCGGTGGGCCTGACGTGAGTGAACGGGCACCGAGCCGTCTCCTGGCCCTCTTCCCGGCGCTCGCCGCGTTGCTGCTGCTGGGCGTGCTGGCGATCCCCCTCGTCGCGCTGGTGCTCTCCACCGCCCCGGCGGACCTCGTCGCGGGGCTGCGACATCCGCTCGCTCTCTCGGCGCTCCGCCTCAGCCTCCTGACCACGTCCCTGAGCCTCGGGTTGACGCTCCTTCTCGGTACGCCGCTGGCCTGGTGGATGGCCCGACACCCCGGGCCGGCGGAGCGCGTCGCGGCCACCCTGGTCCAGCTCCCCATCGTGGTCCCGCCGGCGGTGTCCGGCCTCGCCCTGCTCCTCGCCTTCGGGCGCCGGGGCCTGCTCGGGCCGCTGCTGGATCAGGCAGGGTGGGCGCTCCCCTTCACCACCGCCGCCGTGGTGCTGGCCGAGCTCTTCGTCTCCGCACCGTTCTACGTGCAGTCCGCGGTGGCGGCCTTCCGGCGTCTGGACGAGGACCTGCTCTGGGCGGCCGGGAGCCTCGGAGCCGGTCCGGCCCGTCGCTTCTTCCGCGTCGCGCTTCCCCTGAGCCGACCGGGAGTCGTCACCGGCGCGGCCCTGAGCTGGGCTCGGGCGCTGGGCGAGTTCGGCGCGACGTTGATGTTCGCCGGCAACCTCCAGGGCCGCACCCAGACCCTGCCGCTGGCCATCTACAGCGCGCTAGAGACCGACCTGCGCCCGGCCAAGGCGCTGAGCATCCTCATGGTCGCGGTGGCACTCGCGGTCCTCGGCCTTCTCGGCCGAGGAACGGTCCTGGAGGCCGTCCGTGCTCGAACTTGAGCTCGAGGTGGTGCGAGACGGCTTCACCCTCGAGGTGCAGCTGTCGCTCGCCCGAGGGCCGACCGCGCTCGTCGGGCCCAACGGGGCCGGCAAGAGCACCCTGCTCCGGGCCATCCTCGGCGCGGTGCCGGTCCGCCGGGGACGCATCGTGCTCGAGCGGCGCACCCTGCTCGACACCTCACGCGGACTGTCGCTCCCCACCGAGGAGCGCAGGGTGGCCTGGGTGCCGCAGGAGTACGCGCTCTTCCCGCACCTCTCCGTGCTGGAGAACATCACCTTCGGCACTCCCGGGAGGGCAGGGCTCGCGCACGCCGGGGTGGTGATGGACCAGCTCGGGCTCGGTCCGCTCGCCTCGCGGAAGCCCGGGGCGCTGTCGGGAGGGGAGCGGCAGAAGGTCGCCCTCGCGCGGGCCCTGGCTGCCGAGCCCCGGGCGCTCCTCCTCGACGAGCCCCTCGCCGCGCTCGACGCCGACACCCGGGAGGCGACGCGAGTCCTGCTCGCCGACACTCTCCGCCGGCTGGCGATCCCCTCCCTGGTGGTGACTCACGAGATCCGGGACGTCCTCGCTCTCGCCGGACCGGTGGTGCTCCTCGAGGCAGGCCGCATCCGCTCCGCCGGCGCGCTCGACGTGTTCCGGGCCTCGCCACCGAGCGAGTTCGCCCGGAGCCTGGTCACTCCGCGCGCCGGAGGTGTTTGACCCCTCGGCCTCGGAGGTGTTGGCCTCGGAGGTGTTTGACACCTCGATGTCAAGTTCACTTGACATCGGCTCGGCCGCCGCCTGTGGTGCGCGCCATGGGCGTGCCCAGGGCGTTGCTCTCGACGGTGATGCTCTTCGTCCTCGACTCGGAGCCAGCCTTCGCGGCGGGCCCGGACGCCGGACGTGGAGGTGGAACGACGCTGACCGTGTTCGCCGCCGCCTCGCTGCGTGACGTCTTCGGCGCACTGGGAACCACGTTCGAGCGCGAGCATCCGGGGGTGAAGGTCCAGTTCAACTTCGCCGGAAGTCAGGAGCTGCGGACCCAGCTCGAGCACGGAGCGCCGGCGGACGTCTTGGCCTCCGCGGACACGAAGCACATGGATGCGGCCCGCAAGGCCGGCCTGGTCGACGCCCCGAAGCTGTTCGCGACCAACGCCCCGGTGATCGTCGTTCCCGCCGACAACCCCGGGAAGGTCCGAACGCTGGGAGACCTGCCGGCGGTGAAGCGACTCGTGATCGGAGCACCCGAGGTCCCGATCGGAGCCTACACGCTGCAGGTCCTCGACAAGGCGCGAACGCAGCTCGGAGCGGACTTTCCGGCCCGGGTTCAAGCGCGCGTGGCGAGTCGCGAGCTCAACGTCCGCCAGGTGCTCACCAAGGTGATGCTGGGCGAGGCCGACGCCGGGATCGTCTACCGGACCGACGCGCGCAGCGCTGGAGACAAGGTGCGGACCTTGGAGATCCCCGCCGACCTCAACGTGGTCGCCGAGTACCCGATCGCGACCGTCGCCCGCGCGCCCCGCCACGAGCTGGCCCGGGCCTGGGTCGCAATGGTGACCGGCCCCACGGGGCAGGCAGCTCTCGGCGACGCCGGATTCGGGCGGGTGGGACCGTGAGCACCGCTCGGGGCTGGATTCGTCCAGGTGGGTGTCTGACACCTCCCATGTCAGGTGGACTTGACATGAGGACCCAGCCGGAGCGCGAGGGGTCGGGGAGGGAGGCGTCATGGAGCTGAGCGCGAGGAACCGGGTCGCCGGGCGGGTCACCCGCGTCAGGGTCGACGGCCTGATGGCCGAGGTGACGCTGGTCGACGTCGTCGAGCGCTGACCCGAGGAGCACCGCCAGCCACCACTTCCGGTTGCGCCAGACCCGGCAGGCGGCGATGACAGCGGCCGCGATGCTCAGGCTCCTCGCCTCGATCTTCCTCCTCCTGCTCGCCCTTCCTGCCCAGGCGGCGCGTCCCTACCGCGGCGGGGTGGTCGCCAGCATCTATCCCCAGGCGGCCGACGCCGGGCTACAGATGCTCGACCGCGGCGGCAACGCGGTGGATGCCGCGGTCTCGATGGCGTTCGCCGCGGCAGTGCTGGGCCCGTACCACAACGGCCTCGCCGGGGGCGGGTTCGCCCTCGCCGCGTTCCGCGGCAAGGACGTCGTGGCGGTCGACTTCCGCGAGGTGGCTCCGGGGGCCGCCTCCCGTGACATGTTCCTTCGCGACGGCAAGCCGGTCCCGGGGCTGTCCACCGACGGCGGGCTCTCCGTCGCCGTCCCCAACGCGGTGAACGGTTACCTCGCGCTGCTGGACCGCGCCGGCTCGCTCCCGCGCTCCGTCGTCCTGGCCCCGGCGATCCGCCTCGCCCGCGAGGGCCTGGTGGTCACGCCGAAGTACCGCCAGATGGCGACGAGCCGGCTCGAGTGCCTCCGGCGCGATCCGGAAGCGTCGCGCATCTTCCTCCGCCCAGGGCCCGATGCCCGCCCGGACGTGCCCGTGCTCGGCGCCCGTCTCCGCCAGCCGGACCTCGCCCGCACCCTCGAGCGCATCGCCGCCTCCGGCGCCTCGGCGATGCGGACCGGACCCATCGCCCGGTCCATCGTTCGGACGGTCCGCGAGGCGGGAGGCATCCTCACCGAGGAGGACCTGGCCCGGGTCAAGGCCCGCTGGCGCGCGCCCCTGTGGGGCACGTACCGGGGCCACCGGATCGCCACCTTCCCTCCGCCCAGCGGAGGCGGCTTCATCCTCCTCGAGACGCTGAGCACCCTCGAGCGGTTGCGACCGGAGCGTTTCGAGCGGCGTGTACCCGGCGACCTCCACCTCTACATCGAGTCGCTCCGCCGTGCGTACGCCGACCGGGCGCGTTTCATCTCCGACCCCGACCAGACCGAGGTTCCGACGGTGCGCCTGCTCTCGCCCGCGCACATCGCCGAGCTCGCATCGAGCATCGACCCCAGCCGTGCCACCCCTTCCGCCGCCCTCCAGTCCGCCGGGCCCGCCGACGC